>NZ_JBPQTP010000044.1:0-48859 GCF_051386395.1 Micromonospora sp. URMC 106 | reverse complement strand
TGCCGCGCCCGCCCCGGCCACCTCCCCCACGGCGACTCCCGGTCGGCCGTCCGCGTCGGCCACCACGGTGGACGGTCGGCCCGAGCCGAGCGCGTCGGTGGCGGCGCTGTGCCGGGCGTACCGGGCTGGCGGGGAGGATCCGGGCCGCGTCCTGGACAAGCCGGTCTTCGGCGACCTCGTCCGCGCGGCCGGCGGGCGCGGCAAGGTGGCCGGCTACTGCGACCGCCTGCTGCGCGACGACCCGGGGCGTTCCGGGGCGCCGGCTGCCACGCCGACGGACCGGCCCGAGGCCGACCCGACCGTCCGGCCGTCCGGACGGCTCCCGGCATCGCCGTCGGCTCCGGCCGGGCGGCCCTCGGCGCCGGGCGCCGTCCAGGTCACGCCCGGCACCGTGCAGGTGTCGCCCGGCACCGTCCAGGTGTCGCCCGAGCCGGGTCGCCGCACCGCGAGCAGCGGCGACGGGCGCTGACCCATGCCGCCCGTACGGCCGGTGACCCCGGCCGCCACGGCTGGTAGTGGCCCGGCCCCGCACGGCCGGCCCGACGCCGCCACCGTGCGCTGACCGTCCCGCCTCCCGGCGACGGCACGCTCCGGCTGGCTCCGCCCCGCCTGGCGCACACCGGGCCCACGCCCGTCAGCGCAGCCGGGGGCGGTGGGCCCGGGTCCCGGCGGCCCGTCCCGGCCGCACGCGTCGGAGCGGCCCCAGCGCCCCGGGACGTCCAGCAGCTCGATGCGCCCGAACCCCGGTGGCAGCGCCGGGTCACGGCGACGTGCTGGTCCGCGACGGTGAGATACCCAGTGCTCCGTGCTGCCGTTCTCGCGCAGGTCGAGCCGGAGGGTGCCGTCGACCGTCTCCGGCAGGTCGGGGTGGCGACCGGAGCCCAGCCCGCGCAGGTGTTCCGTCGCCGACGTCGTCATCGTCCCCCGTCGCAACCCTGCCAGGCTGGCGCCGGCGGGGGTGAGCCCGACTCACCCGGAAGGGGTGGGATCCGGCGGGTCGTTTGGCCGGTTGCTGAGCGGGCAGGCGGGCGGAGCCGAAGACCGGAGGACAGGAGACATCCCATGCGCGCGCTGCGGTTGCCGAACTGGAAGTCGGAACCCGAGCTGGTCGAGGTCGACGAGCCGACCCCCGGTCCCGGGCAGGTGGTGGTGAGGATCGGCGGCGCGGGTGCCTGCCACTCCGACCTGCACCTCATGCACGACTTCGAGGCGGGCGCGGTGCCGTGGAATCCGCCGTTCACGCTCGGGCACGAGAACGCGGGTTGGGTGCACGCCCTCGGTGACGGGGTGACCGGGCTGACGGTGGGCCAGCCCGTTGCCGTGTACGGCCCGTGGGGCTGCGGCACCTGTGCCCGCTGCCGGGTGGGCGTCGACCCGTACTGCGAGAACATCGCCGAGGCGCCGGTGCCCGGCGGGGGCGGCGGCCTCGGCCTGGACGGCGGCATGGCCGAGTTCATGCTGGTGCCGCACGCCCGGCACGTGGTGCCGCTGCCGGAGGGGCTCGACCCGGTGGCGGCGGCGCCGCTGACCGACGCGGGCCTCACCCCGTACCACGCGATCCGCCGCTCCTGGGAGAAGCTCGGGCCGACCAGCACCGCCGTGGTGATCGGCGTCGGCGGGCTGGGCCACGTGGGCGTGCAGATCCTCAAGGCCACCACCGCGACGCGGGTGATCGCGGTGGACACGCGCGAGGAAGCGCTGAAGCTCGGCGAGGAGTTCGGCGCGGACCTGAGCATGCTCTCCGGCGAGGACACCGCCCAGGAGATCCGCCGGGCCACCGGCGGCCGGGGCGCCGACGTGGTGCTGGACTTCGTCGGCGTCGACGCCACCCTCGCGCTCGGCGCCGCCGCCGCCCGCACCGTCGGCGACCTGACCATCGTCGGCATCGGCGGCGGCACGCTGCCGGTGAGCTACTTCGGCGTGCCGTACGAGGTGAGCATCCAGACCACCTACTGGGGCAGCCGGCCGGAACTCGTCGAGGTGCTCGACCTGGGCGCCCGGGGCCTGGTGCGGCCGAAGTCGAACACGTTCCGGCTCGACGAGGCGGTCGTCGCGTACCGGAAGATGCGCGACGGCACGCTGGAGGGCCGGGCCGTCGTCGTGCCCTGACCACCGCCCCCTACAGTGATCATGTGGTCGCGGCGCTGGAGCTCTACCTGGACACCGACGCCACCCGACGGATCCGGGTGCTCTGGGACGCGCTGGAGTCCGAGGGCGTGCAGAGCATGCGCTCGCTGCTGGAGCAGCGCCACCGGCCGCACGTGTCGCTCGCCGTCGCGCCCCGCTTCGATCCGGAGCGGGTGGCGGCGGCGCTGCGTGACACCGTGGTGGCCGCGCCGCTGCGGCTGAGCTTCCAGCACGCCGGGCAGTTCGTCGGCCGCGTGCTCTGGCTGGGCCCGACCCCCACCGCCGAGTTGCTCGCACACCACGCGCAGGTGCACGGCCGGCTGGCCGAGGCCGGGATCGGGCTGGTCGAGCACTATCAGCCGGGGCGCTGGGTGCCGCACTGCACGCTGTCGATGCGGGTGCCGAACGCGCTGATGGCCGCGGCCGTGCGGCGCTGCCTGGAGGTGCTGCCGCTGGAGGCGACCGTGGTCGGCGCGGCCCTCACCGACCACGCCCGGGGCATCTCCGTCCCGCTGCCCTAGGGGCCCGGCCGCCGGAGCCGGCGGCACGTCGAACATCCGGCGCGCACGCCGCACCAGGGTTCCGACCGCACGCCGCATCGTCGCGGATCCCCGCCGCCGTTCGAGGCGCCGTCGGCCCCTTTCTACGGCCGGGCGGCGCCGGGCGCGGCGACCGGGTGCGGCGGTTTCCCGGCGGGCGGAGCGTCTGCCCGAGTCTGAACAGCGCGAACGGCAGGGCGTTGCAGAAGAAGGCCGCCACGACGAGGCGGCACCAGGTCGCCCGGTCGCGGGCAGGCGGTGCCCCGCCCAGTGGCACGCGGCCACCAGCGCGGCGGCGCCGAGTGCGCTCCACCGTGCCCGGTCAACCCGATAGGAAAAGTGAATGCTTTTGTCGCACTGTTAAGGTGTGCTACATGCTCGACGTACGGCGGATGCAGGTCCTGCGCGCGGTGGTGACCAGCGGGTCGGTGACGGCGGCGGCGGCCCACCTGGGCTACACCCCGTCCGCGGTCAGCCAGCAGATCGCCGCGCTGGAGAAGCAGGCCGGCGCCGCGCTGCTGGAGCGGTCCGGCCGGGGGGTGCGCCCCACAGCGGCCGGGCTGCTGCTGACCGAGCACGCGGCCGTCATCGGCCGGCACCTCGCGGAGGCGGAGACCGCCCTCGCCGAGCTGCGGGCCGGGCGCACCGGGCGGCTGGCCGTCCGTTACTTCGCCACCGCGGGCGCCGCCCTGGTGCCGCCGGCGCTGGCCCGCTTCCGCCGCGACCACCCGGACGTCCGCGTCGACCTGCGGCTGGTCGACCCCGACGATCCGCTGCCGCAGGTGCAGCGGGGCGAGGCCGACCTGGCCATCGTCGTCCACCGCCGGGGGCAGGCCCGCGACGGCGTGCGACTCGTCCACCTGCTCGACGACCCCTACCTGGCCGTGCTGCCGCCGGGGCACCGGCTCGCCACCCGGCCGGCGCTCGACCTGGCCGACCTCGCCGACGAGCCCTGGGTCGGCAGCGAGCCCACCGGCCCGTGCCGGGAGGCCGTGCTGGACGCGTGCGGCGCCGCGGGCTTCAGCCCCGACGTCGCGGTGGAGAGCGAGGACTACCCGACGACGCAGGCGTTCGTCGCCGCCGGCCTCGGGGTCGGGGTGGTCCCGCGCACCGCGTTGGACAGCCCGCACCCCGACGTGGTCGTACGCCCGCTGCGCAACCCGCGACCGGTCCGGGCGATCCACGCGGCGGTCCGGGAGACCGCGCTGGACCAGCCCGCCCTGCGCGGCCTGCTCGACGCGCTCCGGCACGCCGCCGCCGCGCGCCACTGACGCCCCGGGGCGCTGGCGGCTGCCGCCGGGACCCGTTCCATACCACTCTCCGTCGATGTCTTGACCCGGAGCGGCACGGCACTTACGTTCATCAGACGTCTTACGTCTTATGACTTACGCCTGGAGGTGCCCGTGCCCCTGCCCCGAGCCGTACCCCTCGCCCTCGCCACGGTGCTCGCCGCCGTCGCCGGCGCGCTCGCCACCCCGGGGGTCGCGTCCGCGGCGCCCGCCGGCGTGACCGCCACCGTCGGCGCCGACTGCGCCACCAACCGGTTGACGCTGCTGCTCGACAACCGCAGCACCGCGTCGCAGACCTTCACGGTCACCTGGCCGAACCGCTCCGGTTCACCGTGGACCCGCACCGTGGCCCCCGGCGCCACCAGCGAGCTCTACTGGACCCTGGCGGCGGGCACCCCGTACACGCTGCGGACCACCACCCCGACCGGCCTCGACGAGCAGGTCGACGGCATCTTCCACTGCGGCACCGGCATGTCCGCGCTGGTGAGCGTCGACTGCACCACCGGCCGCCTCCAACTGGCCCTGGAGAACCGCACCGCCACCAGCCGGACGTTCACCGTGACCTGGCCCGGCCGGTCCGGGTCGCCGTGGACCCGCACCGTCCCCGCCGGCGGCAACACCGTCCACTTCTGGACGGTCCCGCCGGGCACCGCGTACGAGCTGCGCACCACCGCGACCGGCTTCGACACCACCCACCGGGGCACCGCCACCTGCGGCCTCGCCCCCGGCACCCCGCGGCTCAACCACACCACGCTGATGAGCAGCGGCACCGTCATCCGCGGCCTGAACGGCCCGAACGGCCGGTACGACGGCACCGCCGCCTCCGTCCGCATCCCGGGCCTGGCGGTCACCGGCAACGGCACGGTCATCGCCGTCGCCGACGCCCGGGTCGACGGCTCGTACGACCTCGGCGGCGGCACCAACAACATCCAGCTCGCCATGACCCGCAGCACCGACGGCGGCCGCACCTTCGAGCAGCCCCGCGTCATCCTGGCCCCGCCGACCACCAGCGAGGGCGTCGGCGACCCGAGCCTGCTCGTCGACCGGGTGACCGGGACCGTCTACTGCTTCTACACCTACTCGCCCCGCCCGGGCATCAGCTTCTGGTCCGGCGCGTCGGGCAGCAACGCGGCCGACGACCCGAACAGCCTGCACCTGCGGTACGTCACCAGCACCGACCACGGGGCGACCTGGAGCGCGCCGGTGGAGCTGAACCCGGCGGTCAAGGACCCGACCTGGCGGCAGGTGTTCTTCTCCTCGGGGCACGGGATCCAGACCAGCAGCGGCCGGCTGGTGCAGCCGATCGCCTACCGGGACGCGGCCGGCACCAGCCACGCCGCCAACGTCTACAGCGACGACCACGGCCGCACCTGGCGGCGCGGCGGCTCCGCCGGGGCGAACATCAACGAGAGCAAGGCGGTCGAACGCGGCACCGGCGCGGTCGTGCAGAACATGCGGCACAACAGCACCCGGAACCGCTACTACTCGACCTCCGCCGACGGCGGCGCCACCTTCGGGGCCGCGACGGCCAGCGCCGAGCTGACCGACCCGCTGTGCAACGCCGACGAACTGTCGTACCTGACCCCGGCGCAGGTCGGCGCGAACGGGGCGCCGGTGCGCACCCGCACGGCGCTGTTCAGCAACAACGCGCACCCGACGGCGCGGGAGAACCTGACGGTGCGGCTGTCCACCGACGACGGGGCGAGTTGGCCGGCCCGTGCGCTGGTCCGCCCCGGGGCGGCCGGCTACTCGACGATGGCGGTGCTCGCCAACGGCGAGGTCGGCAACCTCTACGAGATCGGCGCGGGTCAGATCGTCTTCGCCCGGTTCACCGTGGACTGGGTGCGCGGCGCCTGACCGCGGCGTGGTCCCGGCGGCGGGTGGATCCTTTAGGGAATCGACAGAGGCGAATCTATCGGAGGTTCGGATGCGTCGTCTCCCGCTCGCCCTGCTCCTGCTCGCCGCGCTGCTGCTCGGCCTGCCGGCGCCCGCCCACGCCGACCCCGGCCGCGCCGACCCCGGCCGCGCCGCGGCCACGCTCGCGGCGGTACGCACCGCTGGCACCGCCTGGGGGCTCGACCCCGCCACCGGACGGATGACCCTGACCGTCGACGACACCGTCTCCGCCCGGGACGTGGCGGCGCTGCGGGCGACCGCCGCGCGCGCCGGGGCGCTGCTGCGCCGGGAGCCGGGCCGGCTGCGCATCCTCATCGCCGGCGGCGAGGCCGTCTACGGCGGCGGCGGACGCTGCTCGCTCGGCGCCAACGTCCGCAGCGGCACCACCGCCTACTTCGTCACCGCCGGCCACTGCACCGTCGCCGCCTCGACCTGGTACGCCGACGGCGCGCAGACCACCGTCCTCGGCGCCCGGACCGCCACCAGCTTCCCCGGCAACGACTACGGGCTGGTCCGCTACACCAGCCGGATCGCCCACCCCAGCGCCGTCTACACCCACCCCGGGCTGCTCACCGTCTACGGCGCCGGCAACGCGTACGTCGGCCAGGCCGTCTGCCGCAGCGGCGCCACGACGGGCGTGCGCTGCGGCTCGGTCACCGGACTCAACGCGACCGTCAACTACGCCCAGGGCACCGTGTCCGGCCTGATCCGGACCAACATCTGCGCCGAGCCCGGCGACAGCGGCGGGCCGCTCTACGTCGCGGCCACCGGCACCATCCTCGGCATCCTCTCCGGAGGCAGCGGCAACTGCACCACCGGCGGCACCACCTACTACCAGCCGATCACCGAGATCCTCGCCGCGTACGGCCTGACGATCCCCTGACCGGCCACCCGTCGGGCCGGCCCGACCCGCTCGACGGGCCGGGCCCGACGGGATCAGCCCTTGCGGCCGGTGGTGGCAATGCCCTCCACGAAGTGGCGCTGGGCGAGGAAGAACAGCACCAGCATCGGCACGGTCGCGATGACGCTGCCCGCGAGCACGATCTCCCACTGCTGCTCGCCGCCGTAGCCGAAGCGGTCCAGCACCACCTTCAGCCCGCGCGGCAGGGTGTACAGCTCCTCGTTGCGCAGGTAGATCAGCGGCTTCATCAGATCCGTCCAGCTCGCCTTGAACTCGAAGACGAACGCCACCAGCAGTGCGGGGCGGATCAACGGGAAGGCCAACTTCCAGAACAGTTGCGGATAGCTCGCCCCGTCGACCCGGGCCGCCTCGAAATACTCGCGGGGCAGCGAGAGCAGGAACTGTCGCAGCAGGAAGATGTAGAACGCCGAACCGAACAGGTTGCCCGCCCACAGCGGCACCTGGGTGTCGGTCAGCCGCAGCTCCGACCAGATCAGGTACGTCGGGATCATGGTGACCGCGAACGGCAGCATCATCGTCGCCAGCACCAGCCCGAACAGGAGGTCCCGCCCGGGGAACCGGAAGTACGCGAACCCGAACGCCACCCACGCGCTGGACAGCGTCACCGCGACCGCCGCCGCGACGCCGACCACCAGGCTGTTGAACAGCCAGGTGACCATCGGCACGGCCTGCCACGCCTCGGCGTAGTTGTCGGGCGCGAACGGGGTGGGCAGGAACCCGGTGGAGAAGACGTACTCGCGGGGGCGCAGCGAGGCACTGATCAGCCAGACGAACGGCAGCGTGAACACCACGGCCGCGCCGACGAGCGCGAGCACGAACAGCACCCGCTGCCAGACCGGCCGCCGGGCCTCCCCGGCCGCGGGCCGGCGCTCGACGTCCTCCGGCGCGGCGGCGGGTACGGGTGCGGCGACCGTCCGCTCGACCGCGGCCGTCACGACCGGCCTTCCTCGGCCCGGCCCGCGCGGCCCACGCCGCGCCGCCCCCTGTCCCCCGTCACGGTCGGTCTCCCTCGTAGTACACGAACCGGTTGCTGAGCTTCACCTGCACGAGCGTGATGACCAGGATGATCAGGAAGAGCAGCCAGGCCATCGCGGAGGCGAAGCCCATGTGCAGGAACTGGAACGCCTCCTGGAACAGGTGGATGACGTAGAACGAGGCGGCGTCGCTGTTGAACGAGCCCTGCGTCTGCCGGTTGCCGAAGTACATGGTGTAGACCTCGGTGAACATCTGCAGGGACGCGATGGTGTTGACGATCAGGGTGAAGAACAGCGCGCCGGAGATCATCGGCAGCGTCACGTGCCGGAACCGGGCCCAGCCGCCGGCGCCGTCGATGCTCGCCGCCTCGTACAGGTCACGCGGCACGTTCTGCAGCGCGGCCAGGTAGATGATCACGGTGGAGCCGAGGCTCCACAGGCTCATCAGGACGATTCCGGGCATCACCCAGTCCGGGTCGGTGGTCCAGCTCGGGCCCTCGACCCCGACCAGGGCGAGGCCCCGGTTGATCACACCGTCCTGGGTGTTGAGCAGGAGCAGGAACAGGATGCCGACCGCCACCGCCGGGGTCATCACCGGCAGGTAGAAGACGGTGCGGAAGAAGCCCTGCAAGCGCCCCACCCGCTTGAGCAGCAGGGCCAGCCCCAGCGAGATGGCCATCACCAGCGGCACGTGCAGGACGGTGTAGTAGACGGTGTTGCCCAGGCTGCGGGCCACCATCGGGTCGGCCATCAACTCCCGGTAGTTGTCCAGGCCGGTGTACCGGGGCGCGTTGATCACGTCGTACTCGGTGAGGCTGAGCCAGGCGCTGGCGATCATCGGCCCGGCGTTGAACACCAGGAACCCGACGATCCACGGCGCCAGGAAGACGTACGCCCAGCGCGCCTCCCGCCGGGCCAGCGGCGTACGACGCCGCCGGCCGGCGGGGGCGGGGACGGTCGCGGTGGCCATCCCCGGGCCTACTTCGACGCCTTGTCCAGCGCGGCGGTCGCCTCCTGCTGGGCACGGGCCAGCGCCTGCGCCGGCTGCGCCTGGCCGGAGAGCACCCGGTTGACGGCGTCCGTCCAGGCCTTGTCGAACTCGGCGCCGGCGGGCGAGGCGGGCATGGCGAACGCGGCGTCCTGCACGGAGCGGATGGTGGCCACCGCGTCGTCGAAACGCTTGTTGCCGGTGGGCTGGTACAGCTCGTCGAAGATCCGCTTGTCGGCGGCCACGTTGCCCGTGTAGACGCCGGTGAACGGCTGGCCGGCGGCCTTGCGCGCGTCGGCGCGGGCCTTGGCCGCGGCGACCCAGGTGTCGGTGGCGGTCACCTTCTTGACGAAGGCGCAGGCCGCGTCCGGGTTCTTGGCGCCCTTGGGGACCACCCAGGACTGCCCCGAGGAGAGCGTGACCGGCTTGCCCTGCCGGTCGACGAACGGCTTGACCACCAGCTCGGCCTTCGGGGTGTTCTTGGCGGCCTGGTTGAGGAACCACTCCTCCATCGGCCAGGCGACGATCTGGTTCCTGGCGAGGGGGTTCTGCGCGCCGAAGAAGTCGAAGGTGTCCCGGAAGGACTTGAACTTGCCCCAACCGCCCTGGTCCTGGATCAGCTTGAGGCCGGTGGTGAGCGCCTCCACGACCTTCGGGTCGTCGAGGTTCGCCTTCGTCCCGTCGGCGGAGATCATGTCGACGCCGTTGGCCTTGGCCCACATCGGCAGGAACTCGGGGATCTTCGGGTCGATGCCGATGCGGGACAGCCGGCCGCCGGAGACGGTGGCGAGCTTGGCGTTCAGCGCGGGCAGCGCCGCCCAGTCCCCGAGGTTGACGTCGTCGGCGGTCAGGCCGGCCTGCCGGAGCAGCGCCTCGTTGAGGTAGACCACCCGGACGCTGGAGAACTCGGGGATGCCGTAGACGGTGCCGTCGAGGGTGACCTGCTCCCGGGCGGCGGGCCGGTACTGCCCCATGTCGATGCCCTGCTTCTCGACGCAGTCCGTCAGCGGCTGGATGGAGCCACGCTTGGCGTACGTGCCGATCAGCTTGCGGTCCATGTAGACCAGGTCCGGCGGGTTGCCCGAGGCCACCGCGGAGAGGAACTGCTGCTCGTCGAAGGCCCCCTCGACGATCTTCAGGTCGACGTCCGGGTGATCGCGCTTGAACGCGTCGACGCGCGTGGTGGCGATCTCGTCGGACAGGCCGAAGCCCATCGTGCTCAGGGTGCCCCTGGTGGCCGTACCGCCGCCTTCGTCGCCACCACCGACGCCTCCGCAACCGCTGACCGCCAGGGCGACCACCCCGACGAGCGCAGCCGCGCGCACCATCCGTGTCATGAGCTTCCTCCCGAGAGCCGGCGGGCGGCTCTGCCCGCGCGAGCGCACCTTCTCCGCTTCGCGCGATCTTCAAACGTCCACGGAGGAGTTCGCGTCCGTGCACGCCCGGCGGCGCTCGGCGGGGCGGCCCCGGCGGCCCCCGGGTGGTCAGGCGGCGTGGGGGGTGAGCAGGTAGTCGTCGGCCTCCGGGCTCCACCGCAGGTCGACGACGCCGCTGGTGGCGGCCGCCTTGCAGAACTGGAGGAAGCTGCGGTAGCCGAGCTTCTTCTCGCTGAAGTCGGGGCGCGCCCGGCGCAGCTGGTTCTTGAGACCGGACAGCGCCACCGCCCCCTCGTCGCCGGCCAGGTCCGACACCACCGAACCGAGCAGCCCGAACGCCACCTCCCGGTCGCCGTGCTCGGGCAGGCCGACCTCGGGGTCGCCCTTGGCGGGGCCCTCCCCCAGCTCGACGACGTTGTGCTGGGCGAGGTGCCGCAGGAGTTCGCCGAAGGTGCGGAAGCCGTAGTCGGACTCGCTGAACGTCGGGTCCTTCCTGAGCAGGGTCCGCTTCAGCGTCGAGGCGGTCACCTCGCCGCTGGAGCTGCCCTGGAGGCCGGCGACGGTCTGCGCCACCAGCACCGCGAGCGTGTCCACGTCGCGGGCGGCCTCCTCGACCGCCGGCTGCGCCTCCGGCTCCTGCTCCGGTTCCGCCGGCGGCAACTCCGGACCGGACGGCCGTGCCGGGCGACCGCGGCGGGCCCGCGGCGGGGCGACGTCGACGCCCTCCAGGCGGTCGTAGTAGAGGAACTCGTCGCACGCGGGCGGCAGCAGCGCCGAGGTCGACTTCTCCACCCCGACGCCGATGACGCGCTTGTTCAGCTCGCGGAGCTTGTGCACCAGCGGCGTGAAGTCGCTGTCTCCCGTGCAGATCACGAAGGTGGAGATGTACCCGCGCTCGAACGCCAGCTCCACCGCGTCCACGGCCATCTTGATGTCGGCGGCGTTCTTGCGCGAGGCGCCCATGCGCTGGGGTATCTCGATGAGTTCGACGTGGGACCGGGTGAGCATCCGGCGGTCCTCGTCGAAGTACGACCAGTCGGCGTACGCCCGGCGCACCACCACCCGGCCGCGCTCGGCGAGGGCGTCGGCGATGGGGCGGAGGTCGAAGGCCGCGCCGCCGAGGTGGTCGCGCGCCCCCAGCGCGAGGTTCTCGTAGTCGAGGAACAGGGCGATTCGGTCCTCTTGATCCACGCACGCCACCCTACGCCGGACACCGCGCCGGCACCGGGCGACCGGCGGGCATGCGCGGTGATTTTGCCGGGGCGGACGGCCCGTGCGCGGCGCCGCCGGTAGTGCTGGGCATACCCGGGGACTACGCCCAGACGGCTGGGTCGGCCACCGCGCCCCGATTAGCGTCTGCGGCATGACGACAGCCTCCCCTCCGCACCTGGCGGAGGCCCTGCGCCGGCCCGGCTACCTGCTCTCCCCGTGGTCGTGGCGCGCGCTCGCGTACGTGGTCACCACCGTGCCGGTCGCCGGCGTGCTCTCCGTCGGGTTGCTCGTCGTCGGGGCACCCCTGTTGGCGGCCGTCAACGCCGTGCGGCAGGGCCGCCAGGTCGAGCTTCCCCTCGTGCTGTTCCTGACCGTCGGCGCGCTGATGATGCTGGCGGCCGCCCCGGTCGTGAGCATCGCGGTGACCGCGGTCGAGCGGCAGCGCCTCGGCATCGTGGACCCGCGCCCGCTGCCCGCGCACCGCTGGCGGGGGCTGGCCGCGCGCTACACCACCGCCGCCGCGTGGCGGGAGGTCGCCCACGCGTTCTGGCTGGGCAGCCTGGTGCCGCTGCTGTACTGGGTGTTCGCGCTGCTCGCGCTGCTCGACCTCACGCTGGTGGCCAGCCCCTGGCTGGCCGGCGACGCCGACGAGGTCATCGTGGTCTGGACCACCGTCGACACGCCCGGCGAGGCCGCACCGTACGCGGTCGTCGGGGTCCTGCTCGTCCCCGTGCTCTGGTACGCGTTGGGGGCCCTCGCGGCGGTCCAGGCGGCGGTCGCCCGCTGGCTGCTCGGTGGGCCGGCCGAGGGCGCGGCGCTGCGGGAGGTCACCCGCTCGCGGGCCCGGCTGGTCGACGCGTACGAGGCCGAACGCCGCCGCATCGAGCGGGACATGCACGACGGCGCGCAGCCCCGGCTGACCAGCCTCACCCTCCAGTTGGGCCTGGCCCGGCTGGACGTGCCGGAGGACTCCCCCGCCGCCCGGCCGCTCGCCGTGGCGCACGACCAGGCCAAGGGCCTGATGGGTGTGCTCCGGCAGATCGTGCACGGCATCCGCCCGCAGAGCCTCACCGACCTCGGCCTGGCCGGCGCGGTCCGGGAGCTGGCCGACGAGGCCACCATCCCGGTGACGGTCCACGCGGAGATCGGGCAGCCGCTGCCCGAACTCACCGAGAGCACCGCCTACTACGTGGTGTCCGAGTCGCTGAACAACGTCCTCCGGCACGCCGGCGCGAGCCGGGCCGAGGTCCGGCTCACCCGGGCCGACGATGATCTCGTGGTGGAGGTCTCCGACGACGGGCACGGCGGCGCCGACCCGGCGTGCGGCACCGGCCTGACCGGCCTCGCCGACCGGGTCGCCGCGGCCGACGGGCGGCTGCTGCTCGCCAGTCCGCCCGGCGGCCCTACCCTCGTACGCGTGGAGCTGCCGTGCCGCCCGTGACGCGGGTCGTGCTCGCCGAAGACGAGGTCCTCCTGCGCGAGGGCCTGGTCGCCCTGCTGACCCGGTTCGGCTTCGAGGTGGTCGCCACCGTCGGCTCGGCGCCGGCGCTGCGGGACGCGGTCCGGGCGCACGAGCCGGATCTGGTGGTGACCGACATCCGGATGCCGCCGGGCCTGCGCGACGACGGTCTCCGCGCGGCCGTCGCCCTGCGCGCCGAACGCCCCCGGCTCGCGGTCATGGTGCTGAGCCAGCACGTGCAGGCCGAGTACGCCTCCGCGCTCCTCGACAGCGGCGACGGCCGGGGCGTCGGCTACCTGCTCAAGGACCGCGTCGCCGAGGTCGCCGAGTTCGTGGAGCACCTGCGCACCGTCGCCGCCGGCGGCACGGTCGTGGACCCCGACGTCGTACGACGGCTGCTGCACCGCCCGCGCGACCCGCTCGCGGCCCTCTCCGCCCGCGAGCGGGAGGTCCTGATGCTGCTCGCCGAGGGCCGCTCCAACGCGTCGATCGCCGCGAAGCTGCACGTCACCGAGGCGGCGATCGGCAAGCACGTCGGCAACATCCTGACCAAGCTCGGCCTGCTGCCCAGCGACGACACCAACCGCCGGGTGCTGGCGGCCCTCACCTACCTGCGCGCCGGCCCGGCGCGGCACTGACCGGCACGGCGGGCGCGGCGGGGGCGCACCGAAATGTTGCGCTCCCGCTGTCCCGGCGTTCACCCGCACCCCATTAGCATCGCTGTCCATGAATACGATGAGCAGTACCCGCTCGGGGCCCAGCAGGCTCGCGCTGGCGTTCGCGCTGGCCGTCGCGCTGGTGGCACCCGTGCTGGTGACGACGGCGGTGGCGTCGGCCGCCACCACGCTGACCGTGGCCCAGGCGCTCGCCGCGCAGGACGGCCGGACGGCGACCGTGACCGGCTACGTGATCGGCCAACCGACCAGCAGCACGACGGTGCTCAGGTCGGGCTTCACGTCGGACACCGCGATCGCGATCGCCGACGCGGCGGCCGAGACCAGCACGGGCAGGATGCTCTACGTCCAGGTCACCGCCGCGTACCGGAGCACCTTCGGGCTGCTCACCAACCCGGGTCTGCGCGGGCAGCGGATCACCGCCACCGGCACCCTGACCGCCTACTTCAGCCACGGCGGCCTGAAGAACCCGACGGCGATGAGCCTCGGCGGCAGCGCGCCGTCGCCGAGCCAGTCGCCGACGCCGGGCCCGACCGGCACCGCGCCCGGCGGCGGGTACGACGCCACCTACTACGCCAGCGCGATCGGCAAGACCGGCCCGGCGCTGCGCAGTTCGCTGCACTCGATCATCAAGGTGCACACCAGGCTCTCCTACGACCAGGCGTGGGAGGCGCTGCGGGACACCGACCAGGACCCGGCGAACGCCAACAACGTCATCCTGCTCTACACCGGCCGGTCGCAGAGCAAGACCAGCAACGGCAGCGGCGTCGACGACTGGAACCGCGAGCACGTCTGGGCCAAGTCGCACGGCGACTTCGGCACCGCCACCGGCCCCGGGACCGACGTCCACCACCTGCGGCCGACCGACGTGTCGGTGAACGCGACGCGCGGCAACAAGGACTTCGACAACGGCGGCAGCCCCGTCGGGGAGGCGCCGGGCTGCTACACCGACGCCGACTCGTGGGAGCCGCGCAACGCGGTCAAGGGCGACGTGGCCCGCATGATCATGTACATGGCGATCCGGTACGAGGGCGCCGACGGCTGGCCCGACCTGGAGATGAACCAGTTGGTCAACAACGGCACCGCCCCGTACCACGGCCGGATGTCGGTGCTGCTGCAGTGGAATCAGCTCGACCCGCCGGACGCCTTCGAGAAGCGCCGCAACCAGCGGATCTACGAGCGCTGGCAGGGCAACCGCAATCCGTTCGTCGACCACCCGGAGTGGGCGACGGCCATCTGGGGCTGACCCGCCCGCACCGACGCCGCGGCCGGCCCCCGCGCTCCGGGGCCAGCCGCGGCGTCGCGCCCTAACGGCCGCCCGTGCGCTCGCCGTGGTGGTGGCACGGCGGGCCGTGCCCGTCCTCGCGGTCGATGCGCAGCCCGCCGACTTCAGGCGTACGCGTAGCAGCGCAACCCGTCGATGTCGGCCCGGGCCAGGTGCCCCCGCCCGGCCAGCAGCTCCAGGTGCGCCGCGGTCTCGGTGACGGCGGCGCCCGACGCGTTCCGCGACCGGACGACCGGCGGCGCGGGCTGGGCGCGGTCTCAGACCGGCCGGGCGTACGCCAGCGGCAGCGGAGTCGGCTGACCGTCCCAGGCGCCGGTCAGCGTGGCGCCTGCCGGCCGGCTCCCGCCGTCGAGGCGACGGACGACGACCAGTTCGGCGGCGTCCGTGACGATGAGCGTCGGGTCGTCCTGCACCACCTGACGCACCGCGCCCACGGCGGGGGGCTCGGACTGGGCGGGGCCGCTGGTGGTGACGGTCATGCTCGGCTCGCGGCGTTCCAGCCGGCCGTCGATCTCGATGAACTCCTCCGCCTGGCCGGTGCCGGCGAGCACGGCGCTCGCCAGCGCCGCGGCGTAGACGGGGTCGCCGCACGCGTCATACACCCAGCGCCGGCCGAGCACCGAGTGCTCGGCAGTGCCGACCAGCCACTCGTCGCCGCCGTCGAGGGGCGCGCCCCGGTACGTCAGCGGAACCTGGTGGACCGGCCCGTCGCCGACCGTGACGAGCATCGTCTCGATGCCGACCTCGCCGGCCGGGTCGTCGAACCGGTAGGCCGCCACGCGGACGACGTCCGCGCCGGGCGTCCCCCGGAACCATGGGCGGCCGGGCAGCCACGCCGCCAGGAGGTCGAGTTTGGTCGGGTGCAGTTCCGCCCGGTGCAGCAAAGCCATACGGCGAATCGTAGAGGCAGCCTCGCACCCACGCGCACCGCCGCCGGGACGCTGGTGCGGCAGCCCGCGAGCGGTCGGTCGAGGGACGGAGGGCGGCCCGGCTACCGCCCGACCGCGACGTCGACCGGGCCGACGCGCAGGATGCCGTCGTTCAGCGGCGTGCAGCGGACGCCGCCCCTGCCGCGCAGCGCCTTCCACGCGCCGGGGCCGACGGTGACGTCCATCCAGGCGCAGGGATGCGCCGGGCGGTTGACCCGCAGGCTGACCGGGCCCTCCCCCGAGTCCAGGGTCAGCACCGTCCCGACCAGTTCGTCGACGGCGATGCCGGCGGTGAGGACGTTCCGCCTGACCTGCGCCAGGTCGACGCCGGGCGGCAACGACTCCCGCGCGATCACGGTGACGCTCGCCTCCCGGTGCGCCGGCTTCCCGAAGTACCGGTCGCCGACGATGCCCAGGCCCGCCCGGACCCGGACCTCCTCGACCAGTTCGCCGGGCGGCGCCGGCGCCGGGCCGTCCGCGGGCCGGCCGACGTAGCGATGCACCGGCGAGGCCAGCAACTGGACGATCCGCGGCATGACCCCGAGTCTACGAAGCGGCCACGGCCGGTTGGGTCGGGTCGCTCAGCACCGCGCCACCGGTGGCCTCTCGGTGAGCCGCTAGCTGCTGCGGCGGGTCGCGCTGGCCGCCCGACCCGCCACCGACGCGGAACTGCTGCGCGCCCTGCCCCCGCCGCCGGCCCACGGCCGGCTCGACGCGCTGTGGACGTGGTCGCGCGAGCACACCCGACCCGGCGTCGCCCCGACAGCTACCGTTGCCCGCTCGCGCAGTTGTTGCTCGTACGCCTGACCGTGTATTCGGTGTCGTCGTGGGTGATGCCCGACGGGACGCCGTCGAAGTAGCTCTCGACCTTCTCCCAACCCCGGCGCTGCTCGTAGTGCAGGTGCGGCGCGCCGGAGTTGCCGGTGCTGCCGAGCCGCCCGATCTGCTCGCCCTGGGCGACCCGTTGACCGACCCGGACCAGCGGCGGTTCGAGCAGGTGGAGGTACTGCGTCTCCCACTTGCCGCCGTGGTCGATCTTCACCCAGTAGCCGCCGCCGCGACCGCGCGGGCCGTTGGGGTTCTCCGGTGTGCGGCCGCCCAGCGACCCGTTGATCCCCGCCACCGTGACGGTGCCGGCGTAGGACGCGAGCACCGGCCGCCCCCACGCCTCGCCCTCGGTGGGGAAGAGGTCGACGTCGTAGTCGTCGTGGCCGGGATAGGTGCCGAGCTGCCAGGTCTCGCCGCAGGCGACGGGAAGCTGGAAGAGCGGGCGCGGGCCCGCCGGGCGCAGCAGCGGCACGACGACCACGGCGGCGACGTAGACGACGGCGGCGAGCACGGCCGCGACCACGCCGATCAGGACGGCCCTTCGAATGCGGCGGGGGGCGCGGCGGTGGCTGCGGGGGGTGGTCGGCTGGCCGGTCGTCACCGTCCAGAGCATGGCAGATTCCCGCAAGGCGTCCGCTGGCGGACGACCCGGGATGGCGGCCCGCGTCCCACCCGGATGGCGGCCCGCGTTTCGGCCGGGGTGGCGGCCCGCGTCTCGGCTGCCGGGCGGCTTGAGCGGGGCCACCGCCCGGTGGCTGGTGTCGTCAGCCGAGGCGGTCGGCCCGCCCCAGCAGGTACCGCCGCTCGACCTGGTTCTCCGTCAGGGCCGCCGCCTGACGGTAGAGCGTCGCCGCACCGGCCGCGTCGCCGGTCTCCTGGAGCAGGTGGGCGCGCACCGCGCGTTCCCGTTGCCGGGTCAGTGGCTCCCGGTCGAGCAGGAAGCGCCGGTTCAGGTCGTCGAGCAGCGCCAGCCCTCGGGTCGGCCCGTACGCCCGGGCCACCGCCACCACCCGGCTCAGCCGCACCGGCGCGGAGGGGGCGAGCCGTTCCAGCCACAGGTACAGCGCCGCGATCTGCGGCCAGTCCGTCCGCTCCGGCGACGCTGCCGCGGCGTGCACGGCCGCGATCGCCGCCTGCAACTGGTACGGGCCCACCTCCCGCCGGCTCCAGACGCCGTCGATCAGCTCGGTGCCCTCGCGGATCAGGGCGGCATCCCAGCGAGACCGGTCCTGCTCGTCCAACGGCACCAACTCGTCGTCGCCGCCGGTGCGGGCGGTCCGCCGCGACTCGGTGAGCAGCATCAGCGCGAGCAGGCCGGTCACCTCGGCGTCGTCGGGCACGCGGTCGTGGAGCATCCGCGTCAGCCGGATCGCCTCACGGGTCAGGTCGAGGCGGGCGAGTTCGTCGCCGGCCGACGCCGTGTAACCCTCGTTGAAGATCAGGTACAGCACGCGCGTCACGGCGGTCATCCGACTGTCCCGGTCGGCGTCGGTCGGTGGGGTGAAGCGGGCGCCGGCGCGGGCCAGTTGCTGCTTGGCGCGACTGATCCGGGTACCCATGGTGGCTTCGGCCACGCCGTATGCGTGCGCGATCTCGGCGGTCGTCAGGCCGCCCACGGCGCGCAGCGTCAGCGCCACCTGGGAGGTGGCGCTCAGCGCGGGGTGGCAGCAGAGCAGCAGCAGGGTCAGGCTGTCGTCGGCCTCCTGCGGGGCGGACGGCCGGCGGGCCGGTTCCCGCATGGCCAGCTCGGCCATTCCGGCTTCCTGCTCGCGGCGGCGGCGGGCCTGGTCGGAGCGGAGCATGTCGACCATCCGGCGGTAGCCGACGCGGATCAGCCAGCCGCGCGGATCCTCCGGCACGCCGTCGACCGGCCACGTCCGACTCGCGGTGAGCAGGGCCTCCTGCACCGCGTCCTCGGCGATGTCGAAGCGACCGAACCGGCGCACCAGCGCGCCGAGCACCTGTGGCGCCTCCGTGCGCAGCAGGTGCTCGACGTACGCGGTCACGCCGGACCCGCCTCTCCCGCGCCGGCGCGGCCCGCCGACCGTGCGGGACGCCGGTGGGCGCGCCGCGTCATGCCGTGAAGTCCGCGCCCATGATCGGCCGGATCTCGATCGGCTCGCCCAGCACCTCGACGATGCGCGCGGCGATCTCGACAGCCCGCTCGTGGCTGGCCACGTCGATCACGGCGAAGCTGGCCAGGACCTCCTTGAGCTCGGCGAACGGTCCGTCGGTCGCGACCACGCCGTCGCCGGTACGCCGGACGGTGGTGCTGACCGCCGGGTGGCCGAGGCCCTCGCTGCTGACGAACTCTCCGGTCCCGACGAGTTCCCGCTCGAACTCCTGGTACGCGGCGAAGGCGGCCATCGCCTCCTCGGACGGGGTGTCGGCGGCGTCCCACGCGGCGGTCGGCGTGTAGCCGAGGAGCAGATACTTCATGGTCATCCTCTTCGTGGTCGTCTCCGGTGACGGTAGCCAGGGTCAGGCGAAGCGGCGCAGCGACAGCGCGAGAACGGTCGTCCAGGAGAACGCGACCAGGCCGTTCACGGCGATCTGGATGCTCGTGTGATCCGGCGACACGGGCGTGAGGAGGACGAGCGCCACGGCGCCGTGCGCCACTGCCGGCAGCACGCTGCGGTGGCGGACGCACCGGACGGCCAGCACGACGGCGGCGACGGCCAGCGCCGTGAAGGCGACGGCTGCGGCGGTCGAGTGCGCGACGCTGTGCCAGGACATCTGAGTGACCGGCGCGTCGGGGGTGCCGGCCGGGAAGCCGTGCTCGGGATCCATCGGGAACGTCCCGGCGGCGACCAACCCGACACCGAAGGTCCCGACGAGGATCGGCAGTGCCCGCCGACCGACGCCGACGGTCAGCGTTCGCCGGATGCCGGCGGCCAGCGCCGTGGCGCCGAGTCCGGCGAGTACGAACGTCGCGATCTGGATCCAGCCGAGGTGGCCGGTGGCGAGCTGGCTGATCGGGTGCCTGGTGATGTCGAAGCCCTCCCGGGTGAGCATCTGGGCGACGGCCGAGGTGACGAAGACCGGGCCGGCGAGGGCCCCGGCGAGGAGCAGGCGGTCGACCGGGGGGCGGACGGCGGGGACGGCGGGGGTGGCCATGACTTCCTCCTCTGAGCGGGTTACCGCCGCTACCTCGGAGCCGGTGCGCAGGCTTCGACACCGCTCGGCAGTGACCGCCGTCACAGATGGCGGTTGTCGAGAACCGGGGGTCGGCTCCGAGGTAGCGGCAAGCACCCACCAAGGAGGAAGCGATGTCCGAGACTCAGCAGCCGAGCGCCGAGCTCAAGGCCCTGGACCGCCTGGTCGGCACCTGGGCGGTCACCGGCGGCGCCGAGGGAACCGTGACGTACGAGTGGATGGAAGGCGGGTTCTTCCTGCTCCAGCGGGTCGCGCTCACCCAGTTCGGCCAGCCCGTCACCGGCCTGGAGGTGATCGGGAACCTGCGCCCGTTCGGCGAACCGGTCGGCGCGGACGTGGTGTCGCGGT
The DNA here is from genome assembly GCF_051386395.1 of Micromonospora sp. URMC 106. Classification (NCBI taxonomy): domain Bacteria; kingdom Bacillati; phylum Actinomycetota; class Actinomycetes; order Micromonosporales; family Micromonosporaceae; genus Micromonospora; species Micromonospora sp. URMC 106. The sequence continues at coordinate 28,857 of NZ_JBPQTP010000044.1, read as the reverse complement.
TCTACGACTCGACCGGCAACACCCTCGACTACGTCTACGAACTGGTCGGCGACACGTTGACGATCTGGGGCGGCGCGAAGGGCAGCCCGGCCTACTACCGGGGCACGTTCAGCGCCGACGGCACCACGGTCACCGGCGAGTGGGTCTACCCCGGCGGGGGCGGTTATCCCTCGACCATGACCCGGCTCTGACGGCGGCCGCGCGCCGGCCCGAGGACGGTGGCCGTCTCCCGACACGGAAGCCACCGCTTTCCGGCCGGCGCGTCCCACCGGTGCCGACGACCCGTCCCCGGCCACCGCCTCGGGCTGGCCGGCGGTCGAGCGCCGATCAGCGGCGGGAGCCCGGCCGCGTGGGGGCCGTCACCCGCACCCGCTCCTCCTCGGGGCGGCTGTCGATGTCGTCGAGCTGCTCGCAGACGGTCTTCCGCAGGTCGTCGTAGTCGCGGAAGTAGTAGTCGTTGAAGAGCGTGTAGCCGGTCCACATCAGGTTGGCGCAGACCCGAGCCGGCACCCGGCCCGTCGCCGCGCCCATGCCGACCAGCGCCACCGACGTGATGCTGCCCGGCGCCCTCTCGTTCTGCACGTGGATGGCCTGGAACGCGGCGGCGCACGCCAGCGCCACGTTCAGCGTCTCGCTCACGTTCTGCACCGAGTGCTCCATCGTCGGCGTCGAGATCAGGGACTTCGGATTGGTCGCGCCGGACGGCACGCAGACCGCGCTGCCCACCGGCAGTGTCCCCCCGAACTGGTCGCGGATCGCCCGCTGGACGCGCAGCTGGATCCCCGCTCCGAGGTGCCGCTTGATGGCCGCGTCGACACCGCCGTCCATCCGGCCCCGGGAGTTGGTCGGGCTGACCCAGGCGTCGACCTCGCGGGTCAGGATCGAGCCCTTGTGGATCTCGACCTCGGGGGTGTCGGCGAAGGCCGCCCGCCACGCCTGCACCACCTTCGCGTTGACGTCTGTCAGCACTACCTTGAGCAGCGGCTTCTCGCGGTCGACGGTCATGGCTCACTCCGGATGGGGATGGGTCTCTCCGACGTGGATCAAGCTATCGCCACCCACCGACATCGGTGTCGTGCCTGTCACCCCTCGGCGGCACAATGCCCCCACCTTGATCACCCGTGCCGTCGGACCGGCACGGTCCGCCACTCCGGGAGCCCGCGATGAGCGACACCACCGCCCCCACTCCGCCCGACCCGAGCGACCCGCTCGCCCTCGCCGACCTCTTCACCGGCGGCGGCGCGCCGTGGCTGCCGCTGTTGAAGCCGGCCATCGAGGCGCAACCCGACGCGGCCACGTTCATCGGCCCCGGCCGCAGCGCGCAGGTCGTACCCGTCCGGGAACTGACCTTCCAGGCGCTCAAGCCCAACCCCCCGCACAAGTGGAAGGTCGTCGTCTTCGGCCAGAACCCGTACCCACGGCCCGAGAGCGCCACCGGCATCGCCATGTTCGACAACACCTTCCACGACTGGAAGGACAGCCAGTTCGGCCGGGTGGTGAGCATCCGCTGCATCATCAAGGCGGCGGCGATGTGGAAGTACGGCATCCCCAAGAAGACCCCGATCGCCGACATCCGTGCCCTGCTGCGGGAGCACGACACGGTACAGCCGCCGGAGTGGTTCCAGGCGATGCTCACCCAGGGCGTGCTGCTCCTGAACGCGGCGCTGACCGCCAGCAGTGACGGGGCGATGGCCACCGACCGGCACACCGCGTTCTGGCGACCGGTCGTCGAGACGCTGGTCGAGGAGATCCTGAAGGCCAAGCAGCACGCCGACGAGGAGGACCGGGGCGTGGTGTTCGCGTGGTGGGGAGCGCACGCCCGCAGCCTCAAGCAGGTCGTGCAACGGCTCGAGAAGAAGTACCCCGGCGTAGAGGTCCGCCACATCGACCATCCGAACCCCGCCGCCCAGGGCGACATCTTCTGCGACGGGAACCACTTCGCCGACGTGAACGCGGCCCTGAGGACGCTGGGCGCCGACGAGATCGACTGGCTGCCCAGCAAGGGGTGGAGCAGGTCGACGGCGCACGCCGCCGGCACGGACGCGGGGACGGCCGACCGCATGGGAGAGTTCATCGCCTCCACGATGGAACTGCACAAGCTCTATCTGGAACGGCTCGCCAGCGTCAAGGACGAGGGGCTCGTCCTGCCCGCGATCACGGGCGTGTTCGACACCCCGCTCATGGACTTCCGTACGGCCGTCGCCCCGGTGGCCGGGCTGCTGTCGGGCCTCGACTGGCACGTGGAGCAGTCGCACCGGTTCGGCGAGAAGCAGGCGGACGGCGCGGCCGACAGCCTCCCCGCCGACGAGGCCGCGGCCCTCTACCTGTACACCTGCGAGTCGGCGTTCTACCGGCAGATCAACGCCACCCTGCGCGACCCGGACCGCAGCCGGATCGTCCCGTACCTGCCGTACCTGCGACTGCTGTTCGCCGCGGTGTCGCGGCTCCCGTCCCGCACCGAGCCGCTGTGGCGCGGGGTGTCGCTGGACCTTCGGGCGCAGTACCCGCTGGGCCGGACCGTGACGTGGTGGGGCGTCTCCTCGTGCACGTCGAAACTCAGCGTCGCCCAGGCGTTCCTCGGCCGCCGCGGCAAGCGGACCCTCTTCGAGGTGCTACCCGCGCGGGCCGTGGGCATCCGCGGGTTCTCCGCGTTCACCGGCGAGGAGGAGTTCATCCTTGCCCCCGGCACACAACTCAGGGTGACCGGCGTGAAGGCCGAACGCGGCGGCCTGTGCACCGTCACGCTCACCGAACTGGCCGAGCAGCGCCTGGTCGCCTGAGCCCCCGCGACGGGCAGTACCCGGTCCTGCCGAGCGGTGGGTCGTCCGGCGCCCGCCGGCCGCCCACCGCCCGGGCAGCGGTTCGGGCGGTGGGCGGCCCGACGCGCGTGGAGCGCTATCGTCACCGCATGCCCGAACTGGTCGCGCCCACCGTCCGGCTACACGCCGCCTGGCGCGAAGCGCGTGACGACTGGGGCCCCGGCGTCCACGAGGACGGCTTCGGGCTGCTGCCCTCCGACGAGGTCGACACGCCCGCCGGGTTCGCGGCCTGGGTGGACCGGTTGGCGGGCGAGTCGGACCCGGCCAGGCCGCTGGGCGGCGACCGGGTGCACTGCACCTACCGATGGATCGTCGACGGCGACCGGGTGCTCGGCGGGATCGCGCTGCGACACGGGCTCAACGACTTCCTGCTGCGGATCGGCGGCCACATCGGCTACGGCGTCCGGCCGTCCGCACGCCGGCGGGGCCTGGCCACCTGGGCGCTGGGCCGGATGCTCGGCGAGGCACGGGCGCTCGGCCTGGCCCGGGTGCTGGTCACCTGCGAGGTGGACAACGTCGCCTCGGCGAGAACGATCGAGCACCACGGCGGTGTCCTCGAGGACGTCCGGGACACCGAACTCGGCGCCGTACGGCGGTACTGGATCGAGCTTCGCTCATCGTCCCCTCCGGTCAGCGGCGAGCGGCGGGGCTGCTGAGCTGACCGGACGCGGCGGTGCGCCAACTCCCCCACCACGGCAGGAGCTGGACGAGGCCGAACGTCACCTCGACGGCGAGGAACAGCCACAGCAGCCGGAAGGCACCGTGGGCCAGCGCGTACGCCTGCCACGCCGCGAACAGGGTGCGGGCGACGCCGTCGAACAGCCCGTACGAAGGCTGCACCCGAACGACGCGCAGGACGGCCCATACGACGACGACCGACCCCATCAGGTTCGCGTACAGGGTCTGGATCGGATCGAGGGCGGGCAGGACGCCCAGCCCGAGCGCGCTGCCCAGCCGCGACAGCGCGCCGTGCAGCAGCGCGTACGTCCACGGCGTCGCGAAGCCCGCCGTCACCACGAGGTCGTACCAGGCGCTCGCGCGAACGAGGCGAAGGTAGGCGGGGCGGGAGGGGGCGAATTTACCGGTCACGGCGAGGCTCCTGTTGGTCTGGCTGCGGGACGCCCGACGGTAAACCTTGGAGTACGCTCCAAGGTCAAGTCCACGAGCCGGCGGAGCGTCATGCGTATCGGGGAACTGGCCGCGCAAGCGGGTACGAGCACGGACACCATCCGGTTCTACGAGAAGGTCGGCCTCGTCGCGGGTCGCCGGCTGCCCAACGGGTACCGCGACTTCCCACCCGAGACGGTGGCGTGGCTGCACTACGTCCGCACCGCGCAGGCGCTCGGCTTCTCACTGGCGGAGATATCGCGGAACCGCGAGCAACTGCGCGACGCGCCCGACGAGGCGGCGGCCCTGTCGGCGCTCTTCCGGGAGAAGATCAGTGTCATCGACGCCCGGATGGCCGAACTCGCCGCCCTGCGGGCCGAACTCGCTGCCCGCGTCGACACGGGATGCCCGTTGCGGGCGCCGAGCCACGCCGAGGACACCGCGCCTCACGTCGGGTCGTCCGCCGGTACGCGGCGCACCTGATCGTCCGGCCGGAAGCGCCGTCCGCGCCGGGCCGGGGCGACAGGAGTGATCCGGCCCTATCGCCGCCCGGCGGGGGGAAGGTCCGTGGCGGCACAGGCCTTCCGGTCGACGGCACAGTCGAGGCGGGCGATGCCGTCAGGGTTCCAGACGTACTGCACCGCGTAGTCGCCGGGCTCGCCGGCGAACCCGGTCATCCGGAACGGCGCGCGGCCGGCCGGCGGGACGACCACCTCGTGCTGGTTCCCCCGGTACCGCAGCTTCAGGCGCAGGCGCCAGGCGCACTCGCAGCGGGTGGCCCGCGACAGCACGGCGCCCACCCAGACCTCGCCCCGGGCCAGCGTGACGCGCTTGGCGGCGAAGTAGGGCGTGCCGCTCCCGGCCGCCGTCGCCACCGGGATCGCCGCGTCGAGGTTCACCTCCATCGCGCCGTTCTCCGCCTCCCCCTGCGGCGGTATGGCGAACAGGGTGCCGGTCCGCACCGGATCGCGTGCCACGACCTCCACCGTCATGTCGACGACCGCGATGCCGGCGCTGCGCCGGCCCTCCAGGGTGAGCTTCGTCCGGGAGTGCCCGGCCGGCACGAACCGGGGGTCCCGCAGCGGTTCCGGCGGCTCCGCGGCGACCGCCTCGGCGGCAGCCAGGTAGACACCGCTTCCCGAGGGCAGGATCTCGGTGTCGACCTGGACCAGCGGCGCGCCGAACACGTCCAGCACGCGATCGGAGACGTACGGGATCACACCGGGGACGACGGTGGCGATGGCGGTCGTCGCCACCAGCGCGGCCAGGGCCTTGGTGCCCCGGGACAACTGCGCCCAGCCCGTTGCCTTCTCGTCCTCGCCCGTCGGTTGCGTCGTCGGTTCCGGGGCTGCGGCTGCCCGGCCCGGGCGCCGGTTGCGGCGGGTACCGGATCGCGATCTGCTCATCGCGGCCCCCGTTCGGGGGTGGGCGGCTCCGCCGCCGGCAGGTCCGCGTCGGTCGGCGGGTCCGAGGTGGCGGAGAGGGCCGCGGCCGCCGCCAGCAGGGCGGCCACGAGGACGTCGTTCGGTATGCCGGCTCCGGGCGCCGCGTTCCCGGTGGGCGCGGGCTGAGCCGCGACCGGCTGGTCGGCTCGGGACGGGCGGATGGGCATGAGGGCGAGGCTGAGCGCGACGGCGACCATCGTCAGGATGCCGAGCCCGTGACCGACCCCCGGCGCAAGGGCGGCGTGGCCGTGGCCGGCCTGGAAAGGCGTCAGGTGCAGCGGTCGCCACAGCAACAGGTAGCCCAACATCAGGCCCACGGTGACCGCGGCCGCCACGGTCAACCCGGTACGCCGCAGCCATCGTGCCGCGGCGGGCGCGAGCAGCGCGAGCACGGTGAACACCAGGCAGGCGACCAGACCGGCGCGGTAGGCGGCGATCCACAGCTGGACGTCGCCGCGATCGGGGCCGAGCGGGTCGAGGTCGGTCGAGCCGTCGAGCGCCGGCACGAACCGGTACCAGGGCGTCACCGCGGCGGCGACCGCTCCGACGACAGCGAGCACGACGCTGGCCGGGAAGGCGACTCCGCGCGCCCGCCGGAGCATCCGGCCGACGCCGGCGGGAATGTCGAGAAGCTCGAGGTCCTGTCGCGACCGGCTGGAACCGCCCAGCCCGCCCGCCACCAGGCTCAGGCCCACCACGTAGAGCAGGCAGCCCGTCGACGGGAACACGCCGCCCACGGTCACTCGCTCCGGCAGGTGGGTGACCGGCTCCCGCACGAGGAGGGTCGTTCCCTCGACGAGGTGGACGGTCAGGAGGAGAGCGGCCACCGCCCCGGCGGCCGCGACCGTCGAGTAGGGAAACCAGAGGTACGACGACAGCCGGCCGACCGACCCGAAACTGAGCGCGACGCCGACTCCGACGACGATCAGCACGAGAGCCGCCATCGGCGCCGCGAAGGGATGGAGGTCGGAGAGCTGGGCGACGTGTCCGGAGCCGCCCCTCGAAGCCGGCGTGACGGTTGCCCACGGCAGCGTGAGGCCGGCCAGCGCGAGTGCACCACCCGTGGCCGCGAGGACCAGCCCGCCGACCCAGAGGGCGTCGAAGCCGCCCGCCGTGGGCGGCCTGAGCGGGCCGGGGCCGCCCGGAAGCGCCCCGGACGGGAAGCCGTCGGTGGCCCGGTCACCCATGCCCTCACCCCCGATGGACAGCACCGGAAGCAGATCCTATCGATGACGGCCGTCCGGTCGGTGCACCGGCCGACTCAGCGGGCACGGCGCGACGACCCGCCGACGCCACGCGCGGCGGCACCCGTCGTCGTGCTGTCGCAGCGTCCCGCCGCACAGGTCGTGGACGTCCGCGCCGCCGCGCCACGGGCGCCGAAGGCCCGCCGGTAGGCGCGGGGCGGGATGCCGCGCCGCTTCACGAACTGCCCGCGCAGCACGGCGGAGTTGGCGTAACCGACGCGGCGCGCGATCTCGTCCAACGGCAGGGCGGTCCCTTCGAGGAGTTCCTCGGCCCGGGCAAGGCGCTGCTGAAGCAGCCAGGCGTGCGGTGTCGTCCCGGTCGCCGCCTTGACCCGGCGCAGGAAGGTGCGCCGGCTCATGACCGCGCGGGCGGCGAGTTCCTCGACCGGGACGAGCCGGTGCAGGTTCTCCGCCGCCCAGGCGAGCACCTCGGCCAGGCGCTCGTCGTCCCGGCTGACCGGCAACGGCGCCTCCGTGTACTGCGCCTGGCCGCCGGTGCGCGGCGGCGGCATGACGATCTCGCGGCCGAAGGCGTTGGCGACGGAGATTCCGTGCTCCCGCCGCAGCAGGTGCAGGTACATGTCCGGGGTGGCGCCCGAGCCCGCGCCCGTGACGAGCTGGCCCTCGTCGACGAAGAGAGGGTCGGGGAGCACGGTCACGGCGGGATGCCGGGCGGCGAGTTCCTCGGCGTGCTGCCAGTGCGTGGTGGCGCGCAACCCGTCCAGCAGGCCGGTCGCCGCCAGGAGGAAGGAGCCGACGCAGCTGCTGGCGATGATCGCGCCCCGGGCGTGGGCGTCCTGGATCGCGCCGAGGACCTCCGGCGAGGGCTCGTCCCGGAAGCGGTCCCCGGGCAGGATCAGGATCAGTTCGCCCTTGACGAGGCGGTCGAGGTCGTGCGCGACGGGAAAGGACAGCCCGAGATCGGTCCGCACCGCGCCGGGCCGGTCCGCGCAGAATGCCAGGTCGAAGCCGGGGGTGCGGGGGCCGCAGGGAGCGCCGAAGAACTCCCCTGCCAGCCCCACGGCGAGTGTGCTGACCCGATCGGGGACGTAGGCGGTCACCGAAAGGAATCCACTCATGAAACCGTTCCCTTGCGTTGCGCCAGCGACGGGCATCGCTGTCTCCTGCGCCCGCTCCGCGCGGCAGGAATCGATACGGTTCATGATCCAGGGCCTGCGCGGGCCGAACAAGTACCGGAGGCGGGCTCCGGGTGTCGTCAATGCGACGCCGGCCGCCGACCCGTCGGGGCTGTGGCGGCCGGCGCGCGACGACAGCCGTCAACCGCTGGCGCTGAGCAGGTTGCCGGCGACGTACCACCGTTCCCGGAAGTCCAGGATGATCCGGCCGGGATCACCGGCGGGGAACCGGTCGAGCCCGGCGACGGCCGTCATCCAGTCCCGCTCGCCGGCGCCCGCCCCCGTCTGGCTGCCGATGCCCATGTTGTAGCCGATCCGGATGATCTCGTTCCGGGAGATCGTCGGGTTCGCCGGCGCCGGGCGGGTGTTGTCCACCCGGTCGCCGAGGAACTTCAGGTAGTAGGCGGCGGCCTTGACCGATCGCTGGATGTTGCCCGGGTCCTTCAGGTTGTGGGTGTCCCGCAGCCCGAAGTCGATCGCCCCGCCGGAATGGGCCACCGCTCGCACGAACGCGTCCATCTGGAGGTTCCCCAGGCCCACGCTGGCCACCCGGATGCTGTCGTCGTCCTTCTCCGCGCAGTGGCAGTCCCCGCTCTCGGCGATCAGGACCGCGAGCAGCAGCTGGGGATCGATGCCGGCCTCGGCGGCGGACCGCCTCACGTGGTCGAGGAACTCCGGGGTGGCGTTGTCGCCGAGCCAGTTGTAGACGATCTTCTGACCGCTCCGCCGGTCGGCGCAGTCCGTCACCTGGCACAGGTTGGTGGCCCGGCTGGTCGAGCCGCGGGCGGCGGCGCAACTGCTCACACCGTCCGGACAGTTGGCCCGGTTGCGGTTCACCGTCTGGTAGCCGCGGCTGCTGGTGCCCTTGCGGACCGGAGGGTTGTAGGAGGTGGCCGGGTTGTTGGCCCGCTTCGGCGCCCCCATGCCGCTGCGGCATTCGCCGTCCGGGCAGGAACGGGGGATCAGCCCGTCCGGATCGCTCAACGTCACCGGGTTGTTGTTGCCGTAGTTGTATCCGTTGATCTGCTGCGGATCGGTGATGTTGATGATCGGGTCGACGGAGAGGAAGCGGCCCAGCGCCGGGTCGTACTCGCGGGCGCCGAGGTGGGTCAGGCCGGTGGGGTCCTTGGTGCCCCCCACGAAGCCCTTGTCCAGGCTCGCCGGCCAGGCGCCGGTGCCGCCCCGCTGCTCGCCGAAGGGTGTCTGACGGCGGATCGCCACGGTCTGCCCGACCGCGGTGATGGCGGCCTGGCTGGTGCCGTGGTGGTCACCGGCGAGCCAGGTCACCCCGTTCGGGGTGCGCGTGGCCACCGGCAGCCCCGCGTGCGTGTAGTACCGGGTCGCCGTCGTGCCGCCCGCGGTGACCCGGATCTCCTGGCCGGGCAGGTACAGCGTCCGGCCCGCCGGGTCACGCCGGATCAGCCGGTTGCCGTCGGCGTCGTAGACGTACGACGTGGCGCCCGCCGCGTCGTCGGTGCTGGCCAGCCGGCGCTCCCGGTCCCAGTCGAGGCTCTGGTCGCCGCCGGCCGGCGCCGGGCGGGTGTTGACGTTGCCGGAGCCGTCGTACCCGAAGGCCGCGGTCCGGGTGCCGGCCGAGTCCGCCGTGCTGGTCCCGGTGACCCGGTGGCCGCCGGGCGCGATCGTGTACGTGGTGGTCCGGTCCCCGGCCGGGGTGCCGTACGCGGTCATCGTGGTCCGGCTGCCGGCCGGGTCGTAGCCGTAGGAGTGCCGGTACGCGGCCGGCCCGCCCAGTGCCGCCGAGGTGGGCCCGGCGGCGCAGTTGCCGTCGGCCGGCGTCCACGCGTCGGTCAGCCGCTGGGCGTGGTCGACCGCGAAGCACTGCCGGTCGTCGCTGGTGTCGTCCGTGATCGAGGCGACGTTGCCCGCCGGGTCGTAGCCGTACCGCAGGTCGGACACGTCGGTGGCGACGCCGGCCGTCGGCCGCTGCCGGGTGGTCCAGATCTGCGCCAGCCGCCGGGTGTCGGTGGCGTAGGTGCGGGTGATGTCCACCAGGTCACCCTCGTTGTGCCGCAGGTGCAGCGCGCCGAGTTCCGAGAAGCTGGTGTAGTCGGTGCCGGTGACGTAGGTGCCGCCCAACGACGTCTTCAGCGCCGACGGCCGCCCGAGGGCGTCGTACTCGTGGGTGAGCGTCTCCATCAGCAGTCCGCCCGCCGCCGGGAGGCGGACCGTCCTCGGCGACCCGTCCTCCGGGTGGTAGCCGTGGACGTAGTCGTAGCTGGTCTGGCCGGTCACCCCGGCGGGGATCGTGTACCGCACGGCGGTCGGCTGGTAGCCGACGGTGTAGCCGCGGATCTCGCGGGTGTACGCCTCGGTACCCACGTACCGGGTGCTGCGACCGAGCTGGCCCCGCACCGTGGTGCCGGCCACCTCGTCCCAGACCCACTCCGCCCGCTTCGGGCCGGTCACCGAGTCGTCCCGCGTCGACGTCCGGCGGCCCAGCAGGTCGTACGTGTGGGCGATGGTCTGCCCCTCGGCGTCGGTCTGCGTGACCAGGTCACCGGAGTCGGCATGGCTGCTCGTCACCGTGCCGAGGTCGGGGTCGACGGCCTTCACCGTCCGGCCGCGCAGGTCGTACTCGTAGGACCAGGTCGCCCCGACCGCGTCGGTGACCCGGGCGAGTTGCCCCTTGGCGTCGTGGTGGTAGGTCGTCCGGTCGAAGCCGGTGCCCCCGCCGGCCGGCTGCCCCGCCCGGTACTGGCGCAGCTCGACCACCCGTCCGGCGGCGTCGCGCACGGTCGAGGTGACCACGCCACCCGCCGGCGGTGTGGTGTCGACGCGGTCACCGCCGTAGCCGTACCGGGTCTGCGCGACGACCGTACCGCCGGGGCTCTGCGCCGGCACGTCGCGCAGGTGCGTCTCGACCGCCGTGCGGCCGGCGCCGTCGTACCGGGTCGTGCGGGCCGACGGCACCACCCCCGGCGCGGTGAACAGCACGCCGCTGAGCGTCCGGTCGGCGGGCACGTACGGGTCGAGGACCCGGGCGACCCGGCCGGCCGTGTCGTAGAACGTGTCGGTGACGACCGCGCCGGTGCCGCCGGCGCCGTCGGGCGCCTGTGTCTGGCGTACCCGGGACAGGTTGTCGTGGATGGTGTGGCTGGTCAGGTAGCCACCGCCGGGCTTGAGCCGGCGGGTCGTCACCGTGCTGCCCAGGTTGTCGTTGCGGACCTGGTAGTCGTACTCGATGCTGGCGTCCCGAGGCCAGCCCGCCCGGTCCCGGCCGGGCAGCCACACCGACGTCAGCCGGCCCAGCGGGTCGTACGCCAACTCGGTCACCCGGTCGTTGGCGTCCACCAGGCGCACCGGCTGGCCCCAGGCGGGGGCCAGGGTGGTGGCGGTGGTCCACCCGAGGGCGTTGGTCGCCGCCACACCCGTCACCGGTCCCCCACTGGTCGGGATGTACGTCGTGGTCGTGGTCGCCCCCCGCACGTCGGTGCTGGCCGTCACCCGGCCGTACGCGTCGTGCGTGAACTGCTGCTCGGTGACGTACGCCTTCCGGCTGTCGTCGTCGTGGTACGTCTTCAGCGTCTCCACCCTGGACACGAGACCCCGGGTGGGGACGGCGTCCCAGGCCGACCCGTCGTACGAGGTGCGGACGTCGCCGACCACCTGGGCGTCGGTCAGCCCACCGGCCTGCTGGCCGGCGCAGTCCACGGCGAAGGTGCGCTGCCGGGCCACCCGGTCGACGATCCACGCCTCGGTGTTGCGGCGGTACGTGGTGAGCACGCACCGTTGGTCGTCGTCGCGGCCCTCGTCGCCCTGGTCGTCGACCCGCTCCGGCATGCCGTACTCGTCGTAGCTGGTGGTGGCCCTGGTGGTCCGGTAGCCGCGACCGCCGTCCAGGGTGGTGCGGGTGTGCTCGGCACCGGGACCCACCATCCGGGCGTGCACGGTCACCCCGTCCAGGGTGCGCGAGGCCGTCGGCGCCGACCGCCACGGCACGGTGACGCTGGCCGACACCTCCGCGTCCCCGTCGTACGTGACGGTTTCCCGGGCCATCCCGGCGAACTCGTCCTCGTCGGCCACCGCCGGGACGTCGCCGACGCCGACGGCCGGCAGGATCACCTGGCGCGTGCCGGTCGGCAGCTTGTCCCCGTGCATGCCCCGGAAGAACCGGGTCCGGGTGACGGTCTGCTCCCCCGGGTCACCGGTGGTGGTGACCACCTCCCCGTAGCCGCGCCACACCGACCAGGTCTTGTACTCCGCCTTGACCAGGCCGTCCTCGTCGGTGTAATGCCAGGCCGGGGCGTCCTGGTAGGTGTACCGGACGCGGGTCCGGGGTGAACCGCCGGTCAGCTCCGCCTGACTCACCTCGGTCACCACGTACTTGTGGAAGAAGTCGTCGATCGGCGCGCTGTGCCCCTCCGGCCGCCACTTCACCGGGTAGCAGCGCAACGCGTTGAGGTGCAGGTTGTTCCGGTCCGGCACGCGGGTGCCGGCGACGCAGTCCGCGCCGGAGTACGTGACGTCGGTGACCCCGCCGGTCTCCGACCGCACGGTCTTGATCCGGAACCGGCGCATCGCCGGGTACTGGTCGTTGTTGGTGTCCACCCGGTTCGCCAGCGCCGTACCGGCGAACTCCACGTCGGGCAGGGTGACCGTGCCGTCCCCCGCCTTGCCGGTGTGCGAGATCCTCGCCAGCCACAACACCGGGCCCACGCTGTCGGTGGGGTCCGGGAACGCGTGCGTGAACGTCCACGACTCGACCTCGTCGTAGCCGGCGCCGTCGCGGATCCAGGTGGTCACCGCGCTGAGCCGCTTCTTGGTCCAGAAGGTGGGCGTCACCTGGGCGAAACCGCACGGGCTCGCCGCGCACTCCCGGTCCTTGGGCAGGTCCGGCCAGTTCGCCGGGTTGCCGCAGTCGGCGAGGCACCGGTCCGCCGTCGTGAAGGTCACCCTCATCGGCGCCGGGTCGGCCGAGTCGGTGCGGGTGCCGTACTCGATGACCTCGGGATGTCCGGCGCGGTCGTACGGCACCGCGTCGGTCAGCACGGCGTTGCGGGCGTACCGGTTGGTCTCCTTGGCGTACCCGATCCGCATGGTGTTGCCGTGCCGGTCCACGACGTGGTCGAGCTGCCAGCGGTAGCCCTGCTGGCAGCTCGACGCGGCGAACGCCCCCTGCGCGCACGGCTCACCGGAGTGGTTGCCGAACACCGGCACGGTCAGCGTCGCCTGGGAGCCGGCCCGTCCCCCGTACCAGTAGGTGGTGCCGTCGGTGGTGGTGACCAGCCACCACTCCCCGTTGTCGTCGCCGTTCGCCGCGCCGGTCCTGCGCTCGATCCGGGTGCCGTCGTCGACCCGCAGCCGCCACCGGTCGGTGCCCGACCCGTCCCGGATCAGCTCGCCGGCGTGGCCCGGCATGGTGAGCACCGCGTTGTCGGTCCGCCAGCACAGGTCGCCCGTCCGGGCGGTGTTGGTGGCACCGCCTGCCGTGTCGTCGGCGCACGGCACGTATCGCCGCTCGACGAAGCCGGGGTGCCAGTCGAATCCCTCGCCCAACCAGGACGGCTGGTTGTTGCCGGCGGCCATCCTGCCGTCCACGCTGGCCGAGGAGTAGTTCAGCGTGATCTCCGGTGCCGGCCCGTTCAGCGCCGGTGGCGTCCGCAGGGGATAGCTCCACGAGAAGCCGCCGGAGTTGCCGCCCGCGTTCCAGGTGGCCGACGGGGACAGCGACGTGGCCGCGAAGTCCCCGGCCGCGCCCGAGGCGTCCGCCGCCAGCGCGACCAGCGCGCCGCCCGGGGCCGTCCCGGTCGCGGCGCCGGGCACCTCCACCGTCGCGCTCACCGTGGCCTTCGCGGCGTCGACCCGCGACGGCAGTGGCGTGGCCCGGCAGCCGGCGGGCCGCCCGGTCAGACAGCCCTCGGTGAGCGACCACAGCCGCAGGCGGCTCGCCCAGTCCCCGCCGTAGGCCGTCCGGAACCGGCCGGCGTCGACCGTCACCCGGGCCGGCGCCCCGGCCGGCATCCCGTCGGTCCGGTCCACCCGCAGCACGACCCGGTCGCGGCCCACCTGGCGGACCCGTACCCGGCGCAGCGACTCGCTCCCGTCGGGCCTGCCCTCGATCCACACGGGCAGGTCACCGGCCCGCACCGGCGCGGCCGGGCCGGACGCCGCCGTGCCCGCCGACCGGGCCGCGGGCACCGCCACCTCCGCCGTGGCCCGCGCCGGCCAGACCGGCGCGGTCGCCCGCCAGTCGGTGGCGGTGGTCAGCGGCGCGACCGGCGTGGGGACGGCCCGCCGGCCGGCGACCGTGGGTTCCCGCTGCGCCGACCCGCGCGCCTGGGCGCCGCCCGGGCGTTCGGCCGCCGCGGCCGTGCCGGGCGCGCCGGTCAGTACCGTCGTGGCCAGCGCCATGATCAGCAAGTACGCCGACCCCGCTCGCCAGCGCGTGCTGCCAGTCAATGGACTCCCCTTCGTCGTGTGCGAGCCGTCACTTGGCCCAGATGACCCGGCCGTCGAGGGCGTAGAGGACGAGGTTGCCGTCGTTCTGCACGGCGAGCAGGCGGGCGTCGGTCCCGTGCGTCCGCGTCGACCAGAGCGCGGCTCCGTCGGCGCGGTAGATCACCAGGTTGCCGTCGGTCTGCATCTGCACGAAGGCGCCGGGGTTGCCCTGTGTGTTCGACGCCCAGACGGCGACGCCCTTGTCGTACTGCACCAGGTTGCCGTCGCCCTGCATGATCAGTCGGTGGTTGTCCAGCCGGGACCAGAGGTACTGGCCGGCGGTCAGCCGCTGACCGGTCGTCAGCGTGTCGGTGCCGTGGAACAACCGGGTGGGATCCGGGACCGCGCCCTGGAACGCCCGCACCTCGTCGACGTCGCCGCGGACGAAGGTCCCCGACCCCGAGGTGCCGATCACCAGCGGGCCGGTGGCGTCCCACGGCTGCCACGCCGGGTTCATCGCCGCGGTCGCCCGCGCCGCGCCGTCCACGTACAGCCGCAGTTGCCGCCGCTGGGCGTCGAACACGCCGACCAGGTGGTGCCAGCCGGTCGGGTTGGTCGCCGGGGTGGTCGCGTACGTGCCGTGGGCCGCGTCGGTGGCGGAGGCCTGCATCGCGAACAGCCACTCGCCGCCGTTCGCCGCCCCGTAGTGCAGGTAGAAGCCGGGGTACGCACCGGCGCTGCGTTGCGAGACGAAGGTCTGCGAGACGGCGCTGTCCGACGGTCGGACCCACGCCGACACGGTGAACGACTGGTCGGTGCGCAGCACCTGCCGGTCGGTCGTGGCGTGGTCGTCGATCCCGTCGAGCCGCAGGCCGGTGCCGGTGTGCCCGGCCCCGCTCGCCGGGATCTGCATTCCCCCGTGGAAGTTCAGGTCGTGCGCGAACTCCGACGAGTCGTACGCCGGGCCCTCCCCGACCTGCTCGAAGTGCCACTCGCCGACCCGGCCGGTGGTCAGGGGATCGACGAGTTCGACCACCTCGGAGGTGGTGATGAGCCGGTTCCACACCCGCACGTCGGCGACCGCACCGTGGTACGGCGCGCCGGTGCCGGACCGGCCGACGAGGAACTGCCCGTTGCCGTCCCAGGTCGTCGCGCCGGTGGTCAGGCCCTCCTCCACCCCGTCGACGTAGAGGCGCAGCTCCTTGGCGTCGGCGAGGTAGGTGCCGGTGAGATGGGTCCAGACGCCGACCCGCGGCGCCGACGTGGACCTGACGCTCCACCAGGCGGCCGGGTCGGCCGGGCCCGACGGCGTCAGGAAGGCCCACCGGTCCTCGGTCGCGAGGTAGCGCAGGTGGAACGCGGAGTACTGCCCGGCCCCGCCGGCCTGGGCCACCACCGTCTGGTCGCCGGTGCCCTTCGCGCCGAGCTTGACCCACGCCGACACCGAGAAACTGCGGCTGGTGTCGAGGAAGTCGGCTCGGGCGGCGTGGTCGTCGACGCCGTCGAGCAGCAACGCCGACCGCGACGCCCCGTCGTTGCCGGGCGCCAGCCGGCCGGGTGCGCCGAGGACGGCGCCGCCGGCCACGGTCAGGCCGCGCCCGTTGCCGGTGCCGTCGGCCAGCACCGTGGCGCCGGCGTCGTCGGCGAGCTTCCAGGCCGCCACGGGGCCCGCGGGCGCGGCGACCACGAACTGGTAGGTCCGCCGGGACTCGTTGCCGGCCCGGTCGACCGCGTCGACGTACAGCGTCCGCGCGCCGCCCCAGGTCGGCGTCCAGTGCACCGTCACCGGACCGCCCAGGGCAGCCGGGGTGGCCACGGTGGTCGGTGAGTCGTTGAAGCCCCAGCGGTACGAGGTCACGTCGGGCGAGCTGGCGAAGGTGAACCGGCCGGTCTGCCCGACCGAGCCGCACGGCCCGCCGTCGCAGGCGCCGGCGCCGGGCTTGTACACGTCGGCCGTCACCGTCGCGGGGGCCGGCTTGACCGTGTCCACGGTGAACTCGCACACGCCGGAGTCGGCGCCGCTGACCCGGCCGTCGGAGGCGTACGCCCGGTAGAGGTAGGTCCCGCCGTGGGAGAGGCCGCGCGCCGCGACCGTCCAGCGCGCACCGCCCTCACCGCCGCGTTGCCCGAGGCCCGGGTACATCGTCCAGGTCGTGGTGTCCGGCGGGGCGGCGACGATGTCGGTGGTGCCGTTGCCGTCGACGTCCGGGGTGGTCAACGCCCGGTAGTTCCACCAGCCGCTGCCGATCTGCGCGCGGCCCGCGTCCGAGTGCGACCGGCCGCCGCTGCCCGGGTACAGCCACAGCTGCCCCGACGACGGGTCGCGGGCCACGACGTCGGACCTGCCGTCCCGGTCCCAGTCCGGCGTGCCGAAGTAGGTGTAGCCGAACCAGCCCGTGCCGATCGAGGCACGTTCCTGCGTGGCCTGTCCCCGCCTGCTCTCTCCCGGGTACACCCACATCACGCCGCCGCTGTCGCTGGCGATCACGTCCAGGTGCCCGTCCCGGTCCCAGTCGGCGAGCCCGGCGTAGGTGAAGTCCTGCCATCCGCCGCCGAGCGGGAACCGGGCGTCGGAGAAGCCGCTGGCGGTGTCCGCCCCGGCGTACATGAACAGTTCGCCGCTGGGGTTGTACCGGACGACCACGTCGAGGAACCCGTCCCCGTCCCAGTCGGCGACCCCGGCGATCTGCCAGGCCCACCCGTGCCAGCCGGAGCCGATCTGCCGGCGTGACTGCAATCCGGTGCCGCCGGAGAGGCCGGGCCAGACGTACAGGTAGCCGTCGCCGTCGCGGCCCAGCACGTCCGGCACGCCGTCGCGGGTCCAGTCCGCCGTGGCCACGAACTCGTCGCCCTGGTCGAGCACCCCGGCCGGCAGGGTCACCTGCGCGGTCGTCCCGGACGGCACGCCGTCCTGGGCGGTCTCCGACTCCGGCCCCTGCGACGCGTCGGGCCGGATGCGCTTGCGCTTGACGACGGTCCGCAGCGTGTTGCCGTCCGCGTCCGAGACGTACGCCCGCACCGTCGGGCTCGCCGTCGGCACGTACGGACGGGCGGGACCGGTGGCGCAGGGGCGACCGTCGACGGTCAGGTTGGCCGGCGTGTCCGGGTACGAGTTGAGGTTCACGATCAGCCTGGCCGTGGTGGCGTCGAACTTCTTCCACCCGGCGCTGGACCCCTCGTCCGCCGCGATCAGCCCGAACGTCACCCAGCCGTGGTGCTCGGCGTGCCGCAGGGTGGCCGCGGTGAGCGGGAACTCGCTGCCCTTGCGCACCGAGCCGCAGGAGCTGTTCCTCGCCGCCGCGCCGTTGTGACCCTCGAACGCCCCGGCGGTGTTGTACCAGTCGGTGTCCGCGTTCAGCGTGGCCCGCACGACCCGCAGCTCCGTCCAGCTGTCGGTGCAGCTCGCCGAGTGCAGCAGGTCGATCGTGAAGTCGGGAGCGAGGTCACCCTCCAGGATCTGCTTGCCCTGCCAGGCCGCGGTGGGGAACTGGAACATCGACCGGTAGGTGACCGGGTTGTAGTAGCCGACCTTCGCGCACTCGGTGCTGTACGGGCCGCTGCAGTTCCACTTGTCGTAGCTCCAGTACGACTGGTCCGGCGAGTTCAGGTTGATCATCGTCCACGCGGCGTAGCCGATGGTGGGGTCCACGACCAGCGGGAAGGTCGCCTCGGGATCGCGCAGCAGGCCGGCGTCCGGAGCGAGCACGACCTTGCCGGCGGACGACACGGTCAGCCCCACCGCGGCGTCGCGCGCGCCCTCCCGCGGCCCGTCGACGGCCGCGCCGGACGCGGCCCGGTCAGCGGCGCTCGCCCCGGCCGGTGCGCCACCCGCGGCCGGGTCGCCGGCGCTCGCCCCTACGGCGGCGCCGCCCGCGTCCCACATCCGGGGCGCGGTCGCGGTCAACACCGCCCGGCCGGCCGCGTCCACGACCCGGGTGCCCTGCCACCGCAGCCCGGTGAGCCTGCTGCCCAGCGCGAGGCGGCGGAGCGCCGGGTTCGCCGCCGCCGCCCGGTCCTTCACCACCAGCACGAACGAGAAACCGGTGCCGCGCGCGGTGGCCACCAGGTCCACCCCGGGCAACGCCTCGGCGTACGTGGCCCGGGCGCCGTCCAGCCGCGGCTTCGGCAGCGAGCCCGGCCAGGACAGCGCCACCTCGCCGCCGTCGCGGCGGACCCGGACGAACTCCGTCGAGCCACCGCCGGAGAACGTCACGTCGACGGCGGACGCCGCCGGCCGGACGGTGCCGTCGGCGGCGACCGACAGCGTCGCGTCCAACGCCGTCCAGCCACCACCCGCCCGCCGGGCGCGCTGGGGGAAGGCGTACTGCTCGACGGTGGCCGTCCCGTCCGGGTTGACGTACACCTGGGTGGTCTCGGTCCGCCGGGACGTCACCTCGACGCGGCGCTCGCACTCGGCGGCCATGCTCGCGGCGGCCGCCGCCTGTGGCACCTCCGCCACGCAGCCCGATCCCGCGGCGGTGGCCGCGGACCGTCCGAACGGTGCCGTCAGCGACGCGAGCACCGCCACCGCCGCGCAGGCAGCCGCGAGCAAGCTTCGTCGGCGCATCGATCCCCCCGGAGACGTAGGACAGCAGTGCGACGGTCGACCGACGGGCGTCGCCGAGCCGTCCATCACCTGCGACCTGAAGTGTGCGCATCGATCGCCGCTCATGGCCGCCGTGAACGGGCCAATCTCCGCAGCTATCGCGTCAACAGCTGGCGCGTCACATCCGCTCCACGGTCCGGATGCCGAGCAGGTGCAGCCCCTGCCGCAGGGTCCGGGCGGTCAGGTCGGCCAGCAGCAGCCGGCTCTCCCGCAGCTCGTCGGGGGCGCGCAGCACGGGACAGCGTTCGTAGAACGCGCTGAACGCGGTCGCGAGCCGGTGCAGGTGGCCGGCGAGGTGGTGGAACTCCAGGCTCCGCTCCACCCTGCCCACCACCCCGGCGAAGCCGAGCAACTCCATCGCCAGCACCCGCTCCGCGCGCTCGGCGAGCACGACCGGCGCATCCGGCCGCGCGTCCGTCCCGGCCCGCCGGAACACCGACCGGATGCGCGAGTACGCGTACTGGAGGTAGGGGGCGGTGTCGCCGTCCAGGGACAGCATCCGCTCCCAGTCGAGGACGTAGTCCTTCGTCCGGTCGGTGGACAGGTCGGCGTACTTGATCGCGCCGATGCCGACGGCCCGGCCGATCTCGGCGGTCGCCTCGTCGTCCAGTGCGGGGTTCTTGGTCCGGGCCAGGTCGGTGGCGCGGCTGACCGCCTCCTCGAGCAGTCCGACCAGCTTCACCGACTCGCCGGTCCGGCTGCGCAGCATCCGCCCGTCGGCGCCGAGGATGGAGCCGAAGCCGAGATGTTCGGCCCGGGCCGGCGGGCGCAGCCAACCGGCCGCCCCGGCGACGGCGAAGACCATCGCGAAGTGCTGCCGCTGCGGCTGCCCGACGACGTACAGCAGCCGGGTCGCGCCCAGCTCGCCGGTGCGCTGCCGCAGCGCGGCCAGGTCGGTGGCGGGGTAGCCGTAGCCACCGTCGCTCTTGCGCACGATCAGCGGCAGCGGCTCGCCGTCCCGGCCGGTGAAACCGGGCGGGAACACGCAGTCGGCTCCGCCGCTGCGCACCAGCAGCCCGAGCCGGTCCAGGTCCTCGACGACGCCGCCGAGCAGGTCGTTGTACGCGCTCTCGCCCCGGAAGTCGTCCTCGGTCAGCGTCACGTCGAGCAGGTCGTACGCGGTCAGGAAGTGCCGCTCGGACTGCTCCACCAGCAGCCGCCACAACCGCCGCGTCCGCTCGTCGCCGCCCTGCAACGCGACCACCCGCAGCCGCGACCGCTCCCGGAACGCCTCGTCGGCGTCGAACTTCGCCCGGGCCGCCTTGTAGAAGGCGTCCAGGTCGCCCATCGACAGCTCGTGCGCCGCCTCCGCCTCGCCGAGGTCGGCCAGGTGCTCGATCAGCATCCCGAACGGGGTGCCCCAGTCGCCCAGGTGGTTGGCCCGAACCACCCGGTGCCCGAGCCAGTCGAGCAGCCGTACCGCGGCGTCGCCGATGACGGTGGAGCGCAGGTGCCCGACGTGCATCTCCTTGGCCACGTTCGGCGCCGAGTAGTCGACCACCACGGTCTGCGGCGCCGCCGTCAGCGGCACGCCGAGCCGGTCGTCGCCGGCCAGCTCGGAGACCAGCGCGGCCAACGCCCGGTCGGCCACGACCAGGTTGAGGAAGCCGGGCCCGGAGACCTCCGCCGACGCGCAGACGTCGTCCAGCGCCGCGCGCTCCAGCACCTCGGCGGCGATGTCGCGCGGCGGGCGACCGAGCCGCCGGGCGAGCGCCAGCGCCGCGTCGGACTGGAAGTCCGCGCGCGGCGAACGCCGCACCACCGGGTCGACCGGGCCGCCGGCCACGGTCGCGAACGCCGGCGCCAGCCGGTCGCAGAGCAGCTTTTCAAGATCCATGGGTACGCCGATCTCGCTCGGACCCGCGTCGTCGCGCGGGCCGCTGGAAAGGGAGATGCGGGCGGATCGAGGGCGACCGTCATCGACCGGCGGCTCGATCCGCCGGTCGCAGGGAAGAGGTCAGCGCGGGCGGGCGACGGATCGCCGGCGTCGCTCCGCACCGACCTGGACGTCGTACGACGTTCCGGTGCACTGAGCGGTCGCGCTGGTCATGGGGGCAGCATAGCGGTCCGGCCCGGGCGGGAACACGCCGAGCCGGACCGGGGCGCTCAGATCACCCGCTCGTTCCCCCCGTCCACGGTGATCTGCGCGCCCGTGGTGGCCGCGAAGGTCTCCCCGCAGAGCGTGGCGGCCAGGTCGCCGACCCGGGCGCTGGTGATCTCCGTCCGGAGCAGGTTCCGCCGCTTGTACTCCGCCACGGTCAGCCCGTAGCGCCGGGCCCGGGCCGCCAGCAGCTCCGCGCTCCACAGCCCGGTGTCGAAGACCGCGTCGGGATGCAGCACGTTCACCCGGATGCCGTCGGCCGCCCACTCCAGCGCCGCCACCCGGGCCACCTGGGTCACCGCCGCCTTCGACGCCGAGTAGGCGACCGCACCGGGCCCGGGGGCCAGGGCGTTGCGCGAGGCGACCACGACCACCCGGCCGCCCCGGGGCGCGAGCGCCAGCAGCGGGTGGGTCCGGGAGAACAGGTACGCCACCGACTCCGCGTTCACCGCCATCGTGCGCCGCCAGTCGGCCTCATCCAGCCCGGCGATCTCCCGGCTCGCCGGGAAGATCCCGGCGGCCGCGACGACGATGTCCACCCCGCCGAACCGGTCCACCGCCGCGTCCAGGGCGGCGTCGACGGCCGCGGAGTCGGTGACGTCCACGGTCAGCCCGAGCCGGGCCGGCCCGTCCGACCCGGCGACCGCCGGGTCCCGGTCCAGGGCCACCACGCAGGCCCCCCGCGCCAGGAGCGCCTCGGCGCAGGCCCGGCCGATGCCCGAGGCCGCCCCGGTCACCACCGCCACCTCGCCGGCGAACTCCGGCGCCGGGCCGCCCCGCCGCAGCTTCGCCTGCTCCAGCTCCCAGTATTCGAGGTCGAAGATCTCCTGCTCCGACAGCGCCCGGTAGCCGCCGACCGCCTCGGCCGCCTCGATCACGTCGACGGTGTGCCGGTAGATGTCCCGGGCCATCGTGGCCTCGGCCGCCGAGCGCCCGGCGGTGAGCATGCCCAGCTCCGGATCGAGGATCACCCGGGGCGCGGGGTCGAGCACGGTCAGCGTCGCGCTCCGGGCCCGGGAGCGGTTGTGGTCGACGTACCGGCGGTAGGCGTCGGCGTAGCCGGCCACGTCGGTGCCGACCAGCGGGATCCGCTTGGTGCGCAGCACGTGGTCCGGGGTGACCGGGCCACGGGTGGCGACCGCCGCCAGGTCGGGCCGGTCGAGGAACGCCCGCACGGCCGGATCCTCGTACCGGCTGAGCAGCATCGGGGCGCCCGCCGCGGTGGAGACCTCGCGGCGCAGCCCGGCCAGCCGCAGCCGGTCCACCGGCCGGGGTGCGGTGGGCGCGACCCGGGGCCGGGGCAGGGGCAGGGCCATCCGGTCCTCCGCCCGGGTGACGAGCTCGATGTGCCGCCGGTACGCCTCCTCGGCGTCCGCGCCGAAGGTGAACAGTCCGTGGTTGAGCAGGACCATGCCGACCGTCCCGGCGTGGGCGCGCGCCGGATACAGCTCCGCGCAGAGCCGGGCCAGGTCGAAACCGGGCATGACGTACGGGACCACGACGACGCTGTCGCCGTAGACCTCCTCGACCAACCGGGCGCCCTCCGGCTGGTTGGTCAGGGCGAGCAGCGCGTCGGCGTGGCTGTGCAGCACGGCCGGGTACGGCAGCAACGCGTGCAGCAGGGTCTCGACGCTCGGGTCCGGGGCGGTCGCGTCGAGGCGGGCGCACCGCAGCTCGTTCATCATGTCGCTGTCGCCGAGCCGCTCCAGCCGCAGCAGCGTGCGCAGCCGGTCCAGCCGCAACGCGGTGAAGCCGGACGCGTCCATGGTCGCCAGGTCGGAGCCGCTGCCCTTGACGTGGAGCACCGCCACCGGCTCCCCGGTGAGGTCGGTGGCGGTCGTCTTGACCGAGGTGTTCCCTCCGCCGTGCAGCACCAGGCCGGTGTCGGCGCCGAGCAGCCGGGACGCGTACACGAGTCGCGCGATCGGGTCGGAGCGGTCCGGGGCGTCGGCGGCGGACCAGCGGTTGAGCATCGGGGGTGGCTCCTTGCGGGAGGGTCGGGTGGTCAGGCCCGGCCGGTGGGGTCGTCGGGGCGGCCGCCCGCGGCCGGCAGGATAACCCGACGCTCGGTGACGATGGCGGTGACCAGATCCGCCGGGGTCACGTCGAAGGCGTAGTTCAGCGTCCCGGTGCCCGTCGGGGCCACGGTTGCCGCACCGAGGCGGGTGATCTCCTCGGGGGCGCGTACCTCGATGTGGACGTCCCGGCCGGTCGGGGTGGCCAGGTCGACGGTCGACTCCGGGGCGGCGACCACCATCGGCACCCCGGCGCGGGCCGCCGCCAGGGCCAGCGGGTAGGTGCCCACCTTGTTGATCACGTCACCGTTGGCGGTGATCCGGTCCGCGCCGACCACGACCGCGTCGACCAGGCCCTGCGCCAACACCGACGCGGCGGCCGAGTCGACCACGAGGGTGTGCGGCGCGCCGATCTGGCCCAGCTCCCACGCGGTCAGCCGCGCGCCCTGCAGCAGTGGGCGGGTCTCGGAGGCGTACACGTGGGTCAGCGCCCCCTGCTCCTGCAGGGAACGGACCACGCCCAGCGCCGTGCCCCACTCGACGGTGGCCAGGGCCCCGGCGTTGCAGTGGGTCTGCACCGCCACCCGCGGCCCCACCGTCTCGACCAGCCAGCGCGCGCCCCGCTCGCTGAGCGCACGGCAGCAGCGGACGTCCTCCGCCAGCACCGCCAGCGCCTCGGCTAGGGCCGCCTCCGCGCCCTCGGCGTCGAGCCGTGCGCGTACCCGGTCGACGCCCCAGGCGAGGTTCACGGCGGTGGGACGGGCGGCCCGGATCGCGTCGACGGCCCGGCGCAGCTCCGCCGGGTCGTCCGGATGCAGCCGGGCGGCGAGGGCCACCCCGAGCGCCCCGGCGACGCCGATCGCGGGCGCGCCCCGGATCGCCAGCGACCGGATCGCCGCGATCAACTCCTCCACGGTCCCGATCTCGAGGAACTCGACCTCGTGCGGCAGGCGAGTCTGGTCGATCGCGACGATCCGACCGTCGCGCCAGTCGATGGTCCGCATCCACACCCCCACTGTCCGGGTCCCATAACCTACGGTGGCGACCCGCTCCCCCGCTACCTCCCGACCGCTCGGTGGGCGCACCCGCGTCGGTCCTCGGCGCCGGTTCCGACGGGACTCCGGCGGTGGTCGTCCAGCACGACCTGACCGAGGCCGACCACCCGCCGTCGTCCCGAAAACGGTGGAAAATCGGCACGACCGTCGTGGGCGCTGCCGGCGGCGGCGGCCGGTCGGCCCGCTGCGCGACCACCCGGACGCGGCGACCGGCGAGAGGGCTACGCCGGAGGAGGTCGCGTCAGCGCAGCCGCCGGGCGGCGAACCTGGCCGGCGGCTCGGCGATCGCGTCCTGGGCCGCGATCAGCTGGATCTCCCGGGTGCCCGCCGCGAGGGTCGCCTCGAGCACGGCGAAGACGGACGCGATGGTGCGTTCCAGTGCCGTCGCGGGCGAGCCCGTCGTCCACAGATGCGCGAGGTACAGCGCCGCGGTGATGTCGCCGCCGCCGTTCGGGTTGATCGGCAGCAGCGGCGTGGTCACCGCCCAGGCGCCCTCGTCCGAGACGGCCACCACCTCCAGCGACCCCGTCGGCACCTCGCCGTGGAGCACGCTGGTGACCAGGACGTGCCGCGGCCCGGTCTCGCGCACCACGTCGACCGCCTCCAGCACCTCCGTCAGCGAGTTCGTCGGGCGGCCCGCGAGGAAGTCCAGCTCGAAGTGGTTCGGGGTGATGATGTCCGCGCGTGGGACGACGACGTCCCGCATGTACTCGGGGATGCCCGGCCGGACGAACATCCCGCGGCCGGCGTCGCCCATCACCGGGTCGCAGCAGTACACCGCGTTCGGGTTGGCCGCCTTGACCCTGTCCACCGCGTCGAGGATGACCGCGCCCATCGCCGGGTCACCCTGGTAGCCCGACAACACCGCGTCCGCGCTGCCGAGGACCCCACGGTCCGCGATGCCCGCGATGACCTCGGCCACGTCGGCCGGCGCCAGCAGCGGCCCGCGCCACGCGCCGTACCCCGTGTGGTTGGAGAAGTGGACCGTCACGACCGGCCAGACCTCGTGCCCGAGCCGCTGGAGAGGGAATGCCGCCGCCGAGTTGCCGACGTAGCCGTAGGCGACCGAGGACTGGATGGACAGGATCTTCACAGACTCATCATGGCGCTTGCCGCCGGTGCGGCGCGTACCGCCCGCCGTTCCTGTCGGGTGACCCACTCCGGGCCCTCCCTCCGCCGCCCGGGCGCGGATCACGCCGGGCTGTTCTCCCGGTCGCGGCCTGCCCGCGACCGCTCTTCCTTCCGCGTCGCCAGGACGATGAGCGCGCCGGCGGCGACGCCCGCGAAGTACGGGGACGGCACGAGCAGGACGCCGCCGACGAGACACCAGGCCGCGAGGCCCCAGCCGATCCCGGCGGGGACGGCCACCCCGCGCCCGGCGAGGTGCCATGTCAGGCAGCCCAGGAGAATCAGCGGTACGGCGAAGCTTCCCGGACCGGCCCAGAAGGTGGCCCCGTTCCGGACGGACTCCACCGTCTGATCGGCGCCCCCGTCCGTCAGCGCGAGCGGGACGGCTGCCCACACCCCCCGGTCCACCCAGCCGGCGATGTCCTCCCGGGCGAAGGCGGTCGACAACAACAGGTGACCTGTCCCCAGCACGAGCATGATGCCGCTCGCCCAGCGCAGCAGTCGCCTACCGGCGTTCATCGGCGGCCCCGTCCACCGTGCTGCGCCGCGAGTTCGTCGCGGTCGCGCCAGGCTCGCTCCCACTGCCGGGTCAGGGCCGGATAGACGATGACGTATCGGAAGGGCGCGATGGCGGCCATGTAGAGCCGCCCGAACCATCCGTTGGGCTTGACGAGGACGGCCATCCGCAGCTCGTGGTCACCGTTGGATCCCCGCACCCAGCCCAGGTGCATCACGGTGTGCACGGTCTTGTTCACCAGCTCGCGAGCGGACTCCGTGCCGAGTTCGTAGATCGCCTTCAGGGGCATGTCGTCGTCGTCCTCACCCCGCGCCTCGCGGAGGTCGAGGGGCAGGCGGCTGCGGAGCGAGGCGACCCGCGCGTCGACGCCCGCCTCCGGATCGTCCCAGCCGAGCAACGCGCCGAGCTTCCACCGAACGGCGAACAGGAACCGCACCGGCAGGGGCTGCCTCGTGAGCCCGCCGGCCGTGCGCATCGCCGCCAGCATCGCCGGAAAGTCGTCGGGCCCGGCACCGGGGGTACGGAACGCCCACACGTCCTCGACCCTGAAGTCGGAGCTGAGTTCGTGAATGCGCCACGGAAGACTGGTGTGCGCGGTGGTCGGAAGTCTCACAGGTGTGCCCTCCCCGGGCTCTCCTTGCGGTGCCGTCTCCGCAAGTTGATCTGCTGTGTTGGCCAGCATAGATTATTATGGCCAGCATAGAAGGGGGTGGCGTGACAACACGACGGGGGCAGACCAGCGCAGAGAGCCGCGAGCTGATCCTCACCGCGGCGGCGGAGCTGTTCGCGGCCAAGGGCTACCGGCAGACGACGTTCGCCGACGTGGCCGAGCGATCCGGGATCAGCCGGGGATCCATTCCGTGGCACTTCGGCAGCAAGGAGGGTCTACTGCTGGCGGTGCTCGAACGGTCGGTGGACCTGCTCAACGCGAGCCTCGACGACCCGCCCGAGCAGGGCGCCGACCTGGGGCTGGATCGCGTGACGAAAGGGCTCGAGGCGCTGTTCGCGCAGCCCACCACGAAACTGTTCGTCACGCTGCTGGTGGAGGCGCTGGAGCCGGACTCACCCATCCACGACCGCTACGTCGCGATCCACGACACCCTGCGCGGCCACTGCAAGCGCTGGCTGGATCGGTTCGCGCCGTCCGCCGGCCCGTCCACCGAGGCGCTGGCGGTCGCGATCGTCGGGGCGGGGATCGGCATCCACCTGCAGTGGCTGGTGGCGCCCGACCGGGTCGACATCGGGCAGTCGTTGGCCGCGCTGCGCGCACTGGTGGCGGGCATCCACTGAGGGCCGCCGCCCCGCCGCCAGCGGGAACGACCGCTGTCACCGCCTCCGCCGGCTGGCCGGAGCCGGGAAGGTCGCTCGCCACGGGCCGCGGCGGTTCGACCGGCCCGGTGACCCGTTCGAACGGACGCCCGGGTCGGTGTCCGTCATCGCGTCGGTGTGGTCAGGCGCCCGGCCGGCCGCCCCGCGGGGCGGCACCCCGGCCGGCAGCGGCTCCGGGCGGGGTGCCGGGCGAGAACAGGGCGACGACGTCGTCGAGGCGGACGACGACGAGCGCGCCCACCACGGCCAACGGCACGGACAGCACCGCGGCCGCGACCGTCAGCCCGGCATCCCCGAGCGAGGCGTACGCGCCGGTCCCGGCGACCACGAGCAGCGCGACGTTGCGCGCGAGATGGTGCCGGCCGAACGGGGCCGCCGCGGCTTCGCCGAAGCACCGGCAGGACACCGGCGTACCACGGCGGAGGACCGCCACGATCGCCACCGTGAACGCGGCCAACAGGGCCGTCGTCAGCGCGAACCCGACCGTGGTCACCGCGGCGCCGGGCAGCGGCGCCAGCAGCAGCACGGGCACCGCCGCCTCGGCCACCACCACCGCGCCCGCCACCGGGACGACCACCCGCGCCGGCAGCAGGTTCATGGCCCGCAGCGAGTCGGCGAACGCCCGGAACGCGGGCCGCCCGCGCAGCTTGCTGGCGGCCGACGCCAGGAAGACCAGCGCGAGCAGGCATCGGCTGAACGCCAACACGTACGACATGCTCTCCCGCCTCTGGTTGCTGCTCACCCCCGCGCGAGGTGAGCGTGGTTCGACGTTTCGCGCTTCGCCGGCGGGACGTCTGCCGTGCCGGCGCGCGCGTCTGTCCCACGGCCCGTGCCGGCCGGCCCCTGCCCCGCCGCTCCGCTACCGTGGTGCGGTGTCTCAACCCGCTCTGCTGATCACCGTCGGCGCGTTCGTGACGCTCGGGATCGCCGTGTTGGTTGCCCGCGCCCTGCTCCAGGTGGTCGGGGTCAACGGTGACAGCATGACCCCGACGTACCGGGAGGGCGACCAGCTCCTCGTGCTCCGGCGGGGGTTCCGGCGGCGGCTGCGCGTCGGTGCGGTCGTCGTCTGCCTGCCGCCGCCCGGCGTCAGGATCAGAGCGGGCGACGTCGACGCCGCCTCCCAGTTGATGGTCAAGCGGGTGGCGGCGCTGCCGGCAGGACAGGTCTACGTCCTCGGCGACGCGCCGCGGCACAGCCTCGACTCGCGGGCGTTCGGCGCGCTCCCGCCGGAGCTGGTGCGGGGCGTGGTCGTCCGACGGCTGCGGGCCGCCCTGCGGTCATCGCCCGGCGGACACGACGTCGCGCCCCGGGGACAGGTCGGGTAGCTGGGTGGCGTTGTTGCTGGCGGCGGCCACCCGACCGTCGGTGTCGACCAGGTAGAACGCGGGGAACGCGGCGACCTGGAAGGCCGACTGGAGCGCCCCGTCGAGCGGCTCGTGGACGATGACCGCCCGGCTGTCCTCCACGCCCAACGCGGCGACCAGTTCGGCGCGCTCGCGGTCGTCACGGTCCGGCGCCGGGTGCAGCCGGGTGATCACGACGAGCACGGCCATCGGGGTGTCGAGCGCTTCGGCGAGCGCCGATCGCGTCGAGGGCAACTGCTCCTGGCACCCCGAACAGTCGGGCGCGAGGAACGCCACCAGGCCGCCCGACGCGCGCAGCGAGGCGATGGAGACCACGTCCCCGCCGGCGGTGGCGGCGGTGAAGTCCGGCACCTGCGCGCCGACCGAGAGGGTCACCGGTGGGCGGGCCCGCGCCAGCTCCTGCGTGTGTTCGCGCAGCTTCCGGATGACGCCGAAGGTCAGTAGCAGGTTCAGCAGCGTGAGGGTGGTGAGGACGACGAGAACGGCGACGACTATGGGCATGGGTTCGCTCCTGACGGGAAAGGGCACCAGCGCGCCGGGGGGGGGGGGGGGGGGGGGGGGGGGGGGGGGGGGGGGGGGGGGGGGGGGGGGG
>NZ_JBPQTP010000043.1:0-49394 GCF_051386395.1 Micromonospora sp. URMC 106 | reverse complement strand
CCCCCCCCCCCCCCCCCCCCCACCCCACCGCCCATCAGCCGGACCCCGCACCAGGAGGTCAACCAGTGGCAGTCGTCGCCAGAATGCTGGTCCGCCGGACACTCATCCTGATCCCGCTGCTGCTGGGTGTCATCCTCTTCGTGTTCATCATCATGCGGTTCTCCAACAACAAACCGGAGTACGCCTACTTCCAGGGCGCCAACCCGACGGCGGAACAGATTCACCAGTTCCAGGTGGAGAACGGCCTGCTCGATCCGTTGCCGGTGCGCTATGCGCGCTTCGTCGGCGACCTGCTCCACGGCGACATGGGCACCAGCGTCCTCACCAAGGCGCCGGTGCTCGACTCGGTCGTGACCGCGCTCCCGCTCACGCTGCAACTGACCTTCCTCGGCCTGTCGGTCGCCGTGACCCTGGCCCTGATCTTCGGCGTCACCGCGGCGATCTTCCGCGACCGCTGGCCCGACCAGCTCATCCGGCTGGTGTCGCTGATCGGCGTCGCCGCGCCGGCGTTCTGGCTGGCCCTGCTGATGATCCAGTGGCTGGCGGTCGACCGTGGCTGGTTCCCGACCAGCGGCTACATCAATCCCGGCGACTCGTTCAGCGGCTGGCTGCGGTCGATGACGCTGCCGGCGCTCTCCCTGTCGCTGCCCGTCGCCGCCCAGCTGACCCGGATCATCCGCACGTCGATGGTCGAGGAGTTGGACAAGGACTACGTCCGCACCGCGATCGGCAGCGGCCTGCCGCCGATCGTCGTGATCGGACGCAACGTCCTGCGCAACGCGTTGATCAACCCGCTGACGGTGCTGGGCCTGCGCATCGGTTACCTGCTCGGTGGCGCGGTGGTCATCGAGACCATCTACTCGCTGCCCGGCATGGGACAGCTCATGATCAACGGCGTCCGCGACGGGGACCCCGCCGTGGTGCAGGGCGTGGTACTCACCATCGCCACCGGCTTCGTCGTGGTGAACCTCGTCGTGGACGTCCTCTACCTGCTGATCAACCCGAGAATCAGGAGCGCAGCGTGATGCGAAGCGGACTCGCGAGGAGACTATCCCGACCGGGAATCGGCTTCCGGCGGCTCGGCGTGCCCTCGTGGATCTCCATCGCCGTTCTCGCCGTGATCGCCCTCGCCGCGCTCCTCGCCCCCGTCCTCGCCCCGCACTCACCGTACGTGCAGCAGGCCGCCGGCGGCGGGCCCAGCACGGCGCACTGGATGGGCCTGGACAGCGCGAACCGCGACATCTTCACCCGACTGCTCTACGGCGCACGGTGGTCACTGCTCATCGGGCTCGGCGCGACCGCCATCGCGCTGGTGTCCGGCGCGGTGATCGGCGCCGTCGCGGCCACGTCGCGCAAGGCCGTCGACGAGGCGATCATGCGCAGCCTCGACGTCGTCATGGCGTTTCCGGGCATCGCGCTCGCCGCCGTGCTGGTCGCCGTCTTCGGTGGCAGCATCCCGGTGCTGGTGCTGGCCATCGCATTCCTCTACATGCCGTCCGTCGCCCGCGTGGTACGCGCGAACGTGCTCGCGCAGTACGGCGAGGACTACGTCGCCGCCGAACGCATCATCGGCGCCCGCACCCCACACATCCTGCTCAAGCACGTGGCGATCAACTGCGCCGCACCCATCCTGGTCTTCTGCACGGTCATGGTGGCCGACGCGATCGTCTTCGAGGCGTCACTGTCGTTCATCGGCGCCGGGGTACGCCCACCGGACCCTTCGTGGGGCAGCGTCATCGCCGACGGCCGGAACATGGTCCTGCTCGGCGGCTGGTGGGCCACGGTCTTCCCCGGCCTGCTGATCCTGATCACCGTCCTCACGCTCAACATCCTCGCCGAGGGCGTCTCCGACGCCTGGGCCGCACCCACCGCCCGCCGCGCCGACCCGGTCAAGAAGGCGAAGGACGTCGACGCGCTTGAGCAGGCAACCCCCGGATCCGGTGAGATCACCGAACTGCCGGGGCTGGCGAAAGCCGCGCAACGTCTGGCCGAACGGGCCCGCCCGCTGCCGCAGGGCGAGCCGATCCTGCAGGTCCAGAACCTCACCATCGGCTTCGAAGGCCGGCACGACGGCGTGGACGTCGTCGACGGCATCACCTTCGACGTGCGCCCCGGCGAGGTGCTCGGCCTCGTCGGCGAATCCGGCTGCGGCAAGTCGCTGACCGCGCTGACCGTCATGGGCCTGCAGCCGCGCGGTGCCCGCATCGGCGGCCGGATCCTCTTCGAAGGCAGGAACCTGCTCACGCTTCCCCGGGCCGCCCGCCGCCGGCTGCTCGGCCACGACATGGCGATGATCTACCAGGACGCACTGTCATCGCTCAACCCCGCGATGACCGTCAAGGCGCAGCTCAAACAGGTCGTCCGCCGGGGCGGACGGCGGAGCCCGACGGAGCTGCTGAAGCTGGTGGGCCTCGATCCCGCGCGCACCCTGGCGGCCTACCCCCACGAACTGTCCGGCGGGCAGCGGCAGCGGGTCCTGATCGCGATGGCCCTCTCGCGCGAACCCAAGCTGATCATCGCTGACGAACCCACCACGGCGCTGGACGTGACCGTGCAGGCGCAGGTGATCCAGCTACTGCTCCGGCTGCGCGCCGAGCTCGGCTTCGCTCTGATCCTGGTCTCGCACGACCTCGCCCTGGTCGCCGACGTGACCGACCGCGTCGTCGTCATGTACGGCGGTCAGATCGTGGAAACCGGCGTCACGGCGACCCTGGTCGGCGCACCCGCACACCACTACGCACGCGGGCTGCTCGGCTCGGTGCTGTCGCTGGAATCCGGCGCGGCGCGGCTGACCCAGATCCGCGGCGTCGTACCAGCCCCGGCCGACTTCCCCAGCGGGTGCCGCTTCGCCGACCGCTGCCCCATGGTCACCGAGATCTGCCGAACCCGGACGCCACGGCTGGCGGGGCAGCGCCACCACGAGGTGGCCTGCCACCACCCGGCGATCGACGTCACGGCGTCCGCCCTCGCCCCCGGCGCGAACGCCGCACCGGCCAGCCCAGCGGAGGCACGATGACTGCGCCAGGCACCCAGAGCCTCGTCGAACTCACCGACGTGCACGTGACGTACAAGGCGCGCTCCGGCGGGCTGTTCCGCCGCGATCACGTCTACGCGCTGACCGCCGCGGATCTCGCCATCGAGGCCGGTGAGACGGTGGGCGTCGTGGGCGAATCCGGCTGCGGCAAGTCGACGCTCGCGAAGGTCCTCGTCGGGCTGGAGAAGCCCACCACGGGCACGGTGCGGTTTCGCGGCCAGGACCTCTGGTCGATGCCGCACTCGGCGCGCCGCGCGGCGATCGGCTCCAGCACCGGGATGGTCTTCCAGGACCCCTCGACGGCGCTCAACCGCCGACTGCCCATCCGGCAGGTGCTACGCGACCCACTCGACGTGCACCGGGTGGGCACCCCCCACCAGCGCGACGAGCGGGTACGTGAGCTGCTCGACCTGGTGGGCCTGCCGCCGAGCGTCGCCGACCTGCTGCCGAGCCAGGTGTCCGGCGGTCAACGCCAGCGGGTCGCGGTGGCCCGCGCGTTGGCGCTACGGCCGCAGCTGCTGATCGCCGACGAGCCGACCAGCGCGCTCGACGTCTCGGTGCGCGCGCAGATCCTGAACCTGCTCCTCGACCTGAAGGAACAGCTCAACCTGGCGATGGTCTTCGTCTCGCACGACATCCAGACGGTGCGGCGAATGAGCGACCGGGTCGTGACGATGTATCTCGGGCGGATCGTCGAGCAGACCCCGGCCGAGGCCGTGCCCGGCCGGGCCCGCCACCCGTACACCCGGGCACTCTTCTCCGCCACTCCCGGTCTGCTCTTCCCGATCGACCCGATCCCGCTGGCCGGACCGGTTCCCTCCGCCACCCGACCGCCCAGCGGATGCCCCTTCCGTACCCGCTGCTGGAAGGCCGACGAGCAGTGCGCCAGGCAGATGCCGGCAGCGCGGACCGACACCGTCGTCCGGCCCGACGATCACCTGTTCCGCTGCCACCACCCGATCCGCGACGGCGCGACCGACCTCGAACTGACCAGCCAAGCCCAGGAGACTGCATGATCACCCACGAACTGTCGCCACAGCGGTCGGCCGCACTGACCGGCGTCATCCCTCCGGTGTCCACCCCACTGACCCCGGACTACGAGGTCGACACCGCATCGTTGACCCGGTTGGTGGACCACCTGCTCGACGGCGGGGTGGATGGGCTGTTCGTCCTCGGCTCCACCTCCGAGGTGGCCTTCCTCCCGGACGGCCACCGCAAGATCGTGCTCGACACCGTCACGCGGCACGTCGCGGGCCAGGTTCCCGTGCTCGCCGGCGTCATCGACATGACCGCCCTGCGTGTGCTGGATCATGCGCGGGTGGCCGTCGAGGCGGGCGTGGACGGGCTCGTGGCCACCGCGCCCTTCTACACCCGCACGCACCCCGCAGAGATCGAGCTGCACTTCCGCACCATCGCGGCGCGCGCGGGCCTGCCGTTGTACGCCTACGACCTGCCGGTCTCGGTGCACAGCAAGCTCGGCGCCGACCTACTGCTCGAACTCGCCAGCGACGGCGTGCTGGCCGGAGTCAAGGACTCCAGTGGTGACGAAGGCGCGATGCGCGGGGTGATCCTCGGGCGACGGGACCGTCGGGACATCGCCTCGTTCAGTGTGCTGACCGGCTCCGAACTCACCGTCGACTCCGCGCTGTGGATGGGTGCCGACGGCGTGGTGCCGGGCCTGGGCAACGTCGACCCACACGGCTACGCCCGGCTGTTCCGCGCGGCATCGGACGGCGACTGGCAGGCCGCGCGAGCCGAACAGGAGCGGCTGCTGCACCTCTTCGAACTCGTCAACGTCGGCAGACCGCGGATGGGGCTGGGTTCGTCCGCGCTGGGAGCGTTCAAGGCCGCACTGTACCTGCGCGGAATCATCGACCATCCGACAACGGCGGTGCCGCAGATCCCGCTGAACGAGGACGAGATCGCCCGGGTCGGAAAATACCTGAGCGCAGGCGGCCTGATGTGAGACCGGGAGACGGCGACCGCGGACATCGGGGCACACCGCAACGGACGAGTCACCAGACGTGGCGCCGGCACTGAGATCGGCAGATCTACGAGGTACGTGGGGGACGCTGCTCCTGCCGTTGCATGCCGACGACACGATCGACTGGGACCGGCTGGCGCACGCTCTCGACGTCCTCGTCGGCGCCGGGCTCGATGGCGTCTACGCGCACGGCACCGCGGGCGAGTTCCACACGCTCGGTGAGGAGGAGTACGACCGGATCAACGAGCTTGTCGCCGACAGGTGCGGGCGCCACCGGGTTCCCTTCCAGATCGGTGCCAGCCACATGAGCGCCCAAACCTGCCTGGACCGGGTCCACCGGGCGCGGGCGTTCGCGCCGAGCGCCGTGCAGGTGACGCTGCCGGACTGGCTGCCACTGTCGCGTACCGAGGTGATCCGGTTCCTGGTCGAAATCGCCTCGGCCGCCAACCCGGTCCCGCTCGTCCTGTACAACCCGCCGCACGCGAAGACCCAGGTTGCCGCCGACAGCTATGCCGCCATTCGCCGGGAGGTGCCGAGCCTCATCGGCATCAAGGTCGCCGGCGGCGACGCCGCGTGGTACGCAGCGATGCGGGAGCATGCGGGCGACCTGGCCATCTTCGTCCCGGGGCATCGCCTGGCGACCGGCCTTCGGCATGGCGCCGCGGGCTCCTACTCGAATGTCGCCGCCCTCAGTCCGACCGGAGCCGTCGCCTGGCAGCGGATGATGGTCGAGGACTCCGGGCGTGGGCTCGATGTGGAGCGCCGGATTCAGCGTTTCCTGGCCGACCACGTCGACCCGCTCGCGCGGCAGGGCTTCGGGAACCCGGCGCTGGACAAGTTCCTCGCTCATCTCGGCGACTGGGCCGAGATCGGCACCCGGGTCCGCTGGCCCTACGCCTCCGTCGCCGAGTCCGCCGCCGAGCGGCTACGTCCGATCGTGCGCGACCGCCTGCCGGAGCTCTTCCTGTCCGGGTAGCGTCGGTGGACGTCATCGCCGGGTCAGGGCGGCCAGGGATGAGGTCGACAACGCCGAGCTGCCCCGCAGCCGGCAAGCCCGAGGGATCGTCAGCGGGCGGCGTCGGCGCCGGCCAGCACGTTCCGCAGCCACCTGATCTGCTCCGCACGCTGCATGCCTGCGCCACCTTCGTGTCCGTTGTACGGCCACACCGCGATGTCCTTGCCGCCCGACGCGTAGTGATTGTAGGCGGCGAACACCGTCGAGGGAGGACAGACGTCGTCCATCAGCGCGACCGAGAAGAGCGCCGGAGCGCTGGCGCGAGCGGCGAAGTTCATCCCGTCGAAGTAGCGCAGCGTCGCGAACACCTGCTCGACGTCACCGCGGCGGGTCTTCAGGTACGACACCAACTCGCCGTACGGAAGGGCGTCGGTGATCTCGACGGCGCGCCGGTAGTGGCACAGGAACGGCACGTCGGGCATGGCGGCGGCGAGCCCGTCGACCAGGCCGACCACGGCGAGGGCGATCCCCCCGCCCTGGCTGCCCCCGGTGACCACCACCCGGGCCGGGTCGACCCTGGGGTGCGCGCGCGCCGCGTCGACCGCGCGGACACCGTCGGTGAAGACCCGGCGGTAGTAGTAGTGATGCGGGTCGGCGATGCCGCGGGTCAGGAAGCCGGGTGCCTGGGGCGGGCCGACCGGGTCGGGGTCCGGGGTGTCGCCCACGAGCTTGCCGTTGCTGCCCTGCCCCCGGGTGTCCATGACGAGGTGGGCGTAACCGGCGGCACTCCAGGTCAGCCAGTCGTGCGGCAGACCGCGCCCGCCGCCGTACCCGATGTACTCGACCACGCAGGGCAGTCGGCCGCTCGCGTGCCGCGGCAGCAGGAACCAGCCACGCACCGGCTGGCCGGCGAATCCGGGGAACGTGACGTCGTACACCTCGACGGTGGACAGGCCAGCATCGTAGGGAACGAACCGGGCGGGCCACCGCGCGGCTCGCGCCTCCTTGACGGTGCTGGCCCAGAAGTCGTCGAAATCGGTGGGCTCGTCGCGGGCGGGCAGGTAGTCGCGGAGACGGTCGAGTGGCCAGTCGACGAGCATGCAGTCCTTCCCTTCGATGTGCGGGCGTGCCACAGTTGCCGGGCTCCTCGGAAGTGGCGCCCACCGCGGGCCCGGTGGGCGCCACTTCCCGACGACGGCTGTCGGTCAGCGGACGGTCTCCAGCGGCAGCCTGAGCCCGAGTCGGCCGCCGATCGGGAGGTTCCGCTCCTGGATCAGGGCCAGCTCGGTGGCGGAGAGGGCTCGCCGGTAGACGCGTACCTCGTCCAGCGTGCCGCGGAAGCGGTCCACGCCGTCCAGGCGCTGTCCGATGTGAAGCCCGTGGACGCCGAACTCCTGGCCCAGGGTCACCGAGCCGGCCGGCGCCACCGCCGACGAAACCTCGACGCCATCCACCAGCAGCCTGAGCTGCCCGCCCGCCCGTTGGAGCACGACGAAGTGCCACTGCCCGTCGTTGTACGCGCTCCGCGACTGCACGGTGACGTCGTACCGGCCCACCGCGAGGATCGCGCGAATACGGCCGCTCGCCGGCTCGGCCCGCAGCCATAGCGCAGGCGGGTTGGTGCCGGAGTCCACCCGATAGAACCACAGGACGGAGTGCGCGCCGGCCTTGTCCGAGTACCGGATCCACGTGCTCAGCGTGAAGTCGTGCGCGCCGAGGTCGATCGACCGGTCGAACGGCACCTCCACCCGGTCGTCGACTCGATCAAGTGCCAGCCCGTTGCCGAACCGGCCAGCGGTGACCTGGGCGCCACCCCGGACGTAGGCGGCGTTGTGGTACGGCGACTCGTCCGGCGTCTGCGCTCCGGGCGCCGGCGGGGCGGGAATGCGCGGCGGAGTGCCGTTCGGGGTATCCAGGTACGCCTCGTTGAACCGGGCGAACCGGATCGTCTCGTACGGGTTGACTGCGCCGGCCTCGTACATCAGCGCCGCCTCGTCACCGTCGAGGCGCACCATGTCGGAGTAGGCCGAGGGACCCCAGTAGAAGACCTTGCCCTCGTTCCAGGTCTCGAAGCTGCGCCCCTCGTCGTACGACGAGCGGACGCCCATCGCCTCGCGGGCGCTGGGGTGCAGCGGCGAGGAGAAGAGGATGCGGTCATCGCCGAATCGCAGCAGGGAGCCCTGGACGTCGGTCGTCGCGAGCGCCGGCATGGTGCGGAAGGGCGCGTCCCATGTCTCGCCGCCGTCGCTGCTGAACGCGTATGCCCGGTCGCCCGGATCGGTGCCGCGCTCCCGGGCCGACGCGTAGATCCGCCCGTCGGTGAGCTCGACGACGGTGACCTCCTGCGCGATGACCGCACCGTCGTCGCGGAACGTCTCCGCACCGATGTTCCAGGTCACCCCGTTGTCGTCGCTGTAGAGCAGATGCGTGCCGTAGACGTGTTTGCCGACCCGGTCCCAGGCCTCGAAGCTCGCCCCGACCACCAGCCGGCCCGCGTGCGCTCCCCGCTGAAGCTGGATCCCGTGCATCGGGCCGGTGGCGTACCAGAAGTTCCACTCCGGACGCTTGCCCTCGCTCATCTCGCGGGCGGTCGACCACGTTGCCCCGTCGTCGTCACTGAACTGCACCCACGGGTCGCGGTCACAGCCGTTGGAACACGGCTCCGGACCGTTGTGCGTGCTCACCACCACCACGCGACCGGTGGTTTGGTCGACGATCGGCACCGGGTTGCCGTGGGTCTCGCCGTTGCCCTCGGAGACCACCTGCAGTGGCCCCCAGGTCCGGCCTCCGTCGGCGGAGCGGCGCAGCACGAGGTCGATGTCCTCGTCGTCGCCGCAGTCCTTCACCCGTCCCTCGGCGAAGGCCAGGATCATCCCGTTCTTTGCTCGCACCACGGCCGGGATGCGGAAACAGGCGTATCCGAAGTCCCCTCGTTGGTAGAGCACCTGCTCGGCGACGTACGGCTCGCTGGTCTGGCTTGCGTTGGCTGTCGTGCTCGTGTCCGTCGAGGCGGGCTCGGCGCTCGCGGGGCCGCCGATCATGCTGAGGACGACGCCGGCCAGGATCAGAACCGCCGCGAGGCCACGGTAACGGCGGCGTGAGTCGGTCGGAGCCTCCGGGAAGAACCCGTCGTTCATCTCGTCGCACCCTCCGTGAGAGTCGTGCGCCCCGTCTGTCCACGCGATGGCTTCAGGCGATTGAACGCGTCAGCCGGGTTGGACACATAGGACGTGGGATGTCATGGCCAGGACAATACGCGCGGCACCGAGACGGCGACAAGCATCTCTTGACGCCAACTCATGGTCGCCATACTGTCCCCGACAACCAGGACATCCCATGTCATGGCCGCGCGCCGCCAGCGCGAACTGCCGGCCGAACTCACCGAGAGGAAGGGTGTGGCATGACCATGCCGAAGATCGCGTTCGGCGGGGACTACAACCCCGAGCAGTGGCCCGAGGACGTGTGGGTCGAGGACATGAAGCTCATGGTCGATGCCGGCGTGTCGCTCGTCTCCGTCGGCATCTTCTCCTGGGCGAGCGTGCAACCACGTCCCGACACATACGAGTTCGGCTGGTTCGACCGGGTGATGGACAACCTGGCCGAGGCTGGCATCGGAGCCAGCCCCGCCACCATGACCGCTTCCCCACCACCCTGGCTGTCCCGGCTCCACCCCGAGGTGCTGCCGGAACGAATCGACGGGGTGCGGCTCTGGCCGGGCGGGCGACAACAGTACTGCCCGTCCAGCCCGGTCTACCGCGAGTACGCCGGGCGGCTGGTCGAGCGCCTGGCCCGTCGCTATGCCGGGCACCCGGCACTGAAGCTGTGGCACATCGGCAACGAATACGGCTGCCACGTGCGGGCCTGCTACTGCGACGTGTCCGCCGAGGACTTCCGGCGCTGGCTGCGCGAGCGGTACGGCGACATCGGCGCCCTCAACGAGGCGTGGTCGACGACGTTCTGGTCGCAGCGCTACGACGACTGGGCCGACGTCCTGCCCCCGCGCACCGCGCCGACCTTCTCCAACCCCGCCCAGAAGCTGGACTTCGCCCGGTTCAGCAACGACGCGATCCTCGCCTGCTATCTCGTCGAGCGTGACATCGTGCGCCGCTTCGCCCCGGACGCACCGGTGACGACGAACTTCATCGGCCTGGTCCACAAGCCGATCGACTCCTACCGGTGGGCCGCCGAGCAGGATGTCGTCAGCCTCGACAGTTATCCCGACCCGTACCACCCGCGGGCGCACGTGGAGGCCGCGTTCGGCTATGACCTGATCCGCTCGGCGCGTCGCGGTCAGCCCTGGCTGCTGATGGAGCAGGCACCCAGCGCGGTCAACTGGCGCGAGCGCAACGCGCCGAAGCCGCCGGGGCTCATGCGGTTGTGGAGCTGGCAGGCGG
Organism: Micromonospora sp. URMC 106; assembly: GCF_051386395.1. Classification (NCBI taxonomy): domain Bacteria; kingdom Bacillati; phylum Actinomycetota; class Actinomycetes; order Micromonosporales; family Micromonosporaceae; genus Micromonospora; species Micromonospora sp. URMC 106. Next base: position 39,027 of record NZ_JBPQTP010000043.1, on the reverse strand, counting down.
TGGCCCAGGGCGCGGACGCCGTGCTCTTCTTCCAGTGGCGCCAGGCCGTCGGCGGCGCCGAGAAGTTCCACTCGGCGATGGTGCCGCACGGCGGTACCGAGACCCGCGCCCATCGCGAGATTCGGGCGCTCGGACGGGAGATCGCGGGAGTCGCCGAGCTGGCCGGCACGCGCGTGCACGCCGACGTCGCGCTGCTGCACGACTGGGCCAACTGGTGGGCGCTGGAGTCGGACGCCCACCCGGCCGTGCTCGACCTGCTGGAGGCCCACCGGGCGCACTACGCGCCGTTGTTCGACGCCCACGTCACCTGCGACGTCGTGCCGCCGACCGCGGACCTGTCCGGCTACCGGCTCGTCGTGGTGCCGAACCTGTACCTCATGTCCACCGAGGTGGCCGCCCGCCTGCGTCGCTACGTCGAGGGCGGCGGGCACCTGGTGGTGTCGTTCTTCTCCGGCATCGTGGACGAGTCCGACCGCGCGTACCTGGGCGGATACCCCGCCCCGTTGCGGGACCTGCTGGGGCTGCGCATCGACGAGTTCTGGCCGCTGCCGGCGGGCGACACGATCGAGTTGGACTTCGCGGGAGAGCGACACAGCGGCACCGTGTGGTCGGAATGGATCGAGACCGAGGGAGCAGAGGTGGTGGCCACCTTCGCCGACGGCGAGCTGGCCGGCCGGCCGGCGATCACCCGCCACCCGTACGGCGCGGGTGTGGCCTGGTACCTGGCCACCCGGCCCGAGCCGTCGACGATGCGCGCGCTGTTCGACCGCATCCGTGGCGTAGCGGACGTGCAGCCCGTGCTACCCGACCTGCCCGCAGGGCTGCAGGCGGTGGTTCGGCACGGCCCGGACCGGTCGTACCTCCTGCTGCTCAACCACAGCGCCGAGACCGCGACGGTCGCACTGCCCGCGCCGGCGGTCGATCTACTCGGCGGCCGCACGCGTGCGGCCGACGCCGTGACGCTCGCTCCCCGCGGCGTCGCGGTGCTACGGAGGTGACGGGGCGGTTCCCGGCCCGTCTCGCGGGGCGAGTCGCCACGGTCACCGGCGCCGCCCATGGCGTCGACGCCGCGCGCGCCGGGCATGCGGCCGAGGCAGCGAACCGCGGCGGCGACCATCCTCGGTGATCCGCGGAGGTGTCCGCCGCGGTGGTCCTCCTGGCCAGCGCCGACGCGTCGTACGTGACCGGGGCGGGTCTGGTGGGCGGCGGCTGGAGCATCACGAAGGATTCGCCGTGACGACGGGCGCACGGGTGCCGCCGCTTCGCGCGGCGGCACCCGTGCCGGGATCACCGGTTGCGGCGATCTGGTGCCGTAGGTTCGCGGCCGGCGGTCACGGCCGAAGCTGAGTGACCGGGACCCGCCGGAAGGCGATCGTCTCGTTCGCCCCGAAGTTGCCCGTCTCGTAGAGCACGCCGACCGTGTTGGCGCCGAGCTGGACCAGGTCTGAGTAGGCGGCGGGGAGTCCGGACAACGCCAGGGCCGGCCGCCAGGTCGCGCCGTGATCGGTACTCACCCGCAGGGTCAGCGCCGCGCGGGCGCTCGGGTCCGCGGGGCCGGAGAAGAGCAGCTGGTTACTCGCACCGGTCAGCTGCAGGACGCTGCCCTGCACGACCGGCGCCACGAGCGTGGCCTGCGGACGGTGCGGAAGCTCCAGGGTCTCGCCGCCGTCGCGGCTGTAGGCGTCGGCGCGGTTGCCCGGCGCGCTGCCATTGTGCTCACGGGTGTTCACGTAGAGGCGCCCGTCGGGCAGTTCGGCCACGGTGGACTCGTTGACGTTGACGTACCCGTTCGGGTTGTCGTCGACGGATCCGATCCGCCAACTCTCGCCTGCGTCGTCGCTGTAGAGCAGGTGCCCGCCGTAGTACTTCGCCTCTGTGCCGAGGTCGGCGGAGCCGGCGGGCGGTGCGGTCGAATGGTTGGCCGGGACCACGAGCCGGTCCCGGTGCGCGCCGAGGGCAAGCCGGATCGCGTGGCCCGGTCCGGTGGCGTACCAACGCCAGTTCTCCGCCTTGGCCTGCGCGGTGATTTCGCGTGGCGCGGACCAGTTCGCCCCGTCGTCGTCGCTGTGCTGGACGAAGACCCGACGGCTCTGCTCGGCCGGCACCTCGCCGCGCATGATCGCAGCCTCGGAGGCGGTCCCGCCGTTGTACGTCGACAGCAGCACGACCCGGCCGGTCGCGGTCACGACCGGGGCGGGGTTGCCCGCCGTGTTGGGGCCGCTGTCGTGTACGACCTGCAGGGGTCCCCAGGTGCATCCTCCGTCGGTCGACCGCTTCAGCACGAGATCGATGTCGCCGGCATCGCTGAGCGAGGCGAGCCGCCCCTCCGCGAAGGCCAGCAGGGTGCCGGACCGGGTGGCTACGATCGCGGGGATACGGAAACCCTTGTACCCGTCGGCTCCGGCGGTGAAGGGCACAGACTCTTCGCAGCGTGAGCCCTGATCGGTCTGGGCCGGCGCCGCCGCAGCTGACGGGACGCTGGCGCCGGCCAGGCTTGTGAGCAGGGCGGCGCACCCGACGGCGATCGCCGTCCGGGGCGCGGGGGGCTTGCCGGTGATGGTTGACACGATGCCACCTTCCTTCGCGGGATGGGACCTGGGACGGTGAGAAGGACCAGCGGCGCCGCGGTGTCTCGGTGCCGCTGCGGAGTAGGGCCACCAGGTCAGGAGGCTGCCCTCGTGCGGAACCCAGACGCGCACGGGTTCCGGCACGAGTTCGGGTTTGGCCGGCAGTATGTCCTGGGTCGAACCCGCGAGATGCTCGGCACCAGGTTCGCGAGGTCGAAGTCCCGAGGCTCGGCGAGCGGGTGGGCGACGGCTGCGTGCCGCGCCTCCAGCGGCGCCTCGTCGTAGCAGTTCGTCAGCCGCGCGCGCCTCCTTACTGGAGCGGGCAACCTAGCGATCAGGTGAGGACATAGGACGTCCTATCTGAACACTAAGGCCGAGAAGGCGGCCAAGGCCATGCGCTACGCGACGAACGGTCGATCTGCTGCGGCAAGCGGTCGACAGCAGTAGACAACATCCCATGTCTGCCAACGCGCGACGGCGCCACTGCGGCCGCTGCCGAAAAAAGAGACTCGTGCGCAGCCGGACCAGGCCCAGCGCCGGCAGACCGGTCAGCAGTTGCGTCCAGCCCGGGGGCTATTCGCAGCCGGCGTCCGCCACGATCCAGACGTATCGGTCAGCCGGCTGCCACTGTCCGGCTGCGGTCAGCCGCCGCACCGCCGCGAAACCATTGCCGCTATGGCAGGCAGCCAGGACGGGTCTGCGCCGGAAGCCAGAGCATCATGCCGGCCGTGCGCAATTCGCCGACTGCGTTACGCAGCTCGCGCCGGCACCCGGCTGGCCGCCGGTCCGGGAGCCGCTATTTCACCTTGCGCGTCGAGCGGGCCACGATGGCGTCGTACTCGGGGTGCTTGCCCAGCCATCCGCTGAGGAACGGGCAGATCGGCACCACCGTCCGGCCTCTGGCGCGGGCATCGTCCATCACCGCGCGGGCCAGGGTCGACCCCACTCCCTGGCCCTCGAACTCCGCCAGGACCTCGGTGTGGGTGTAGGCGACGATGTTGCCGGTCAGTTGGTAGGTGACGATGCCGGCGAGCGCTCCGGTCTCGTCCCGCGCCTCGAAACGCTCCCGCTCCGGCGCGTCTGTCACGGTGAACTGCACTAGGCCATCCAACCACGGGCCACCGCGCTGGCCGGTCGGGGCCGCCGGGGGCTGTCCCCCGGCGGCCCCGACCTTCGCGTCAGTGGAGCAGGACGGGCACCTTCTCCTGCTCCCCCTGCTGGTCGTCGAGCAGGTGCGACGGCTCGCGCCGACGGGGCAGGAACGCGGCCGGAATGAACGTGGCCACCACCAGCGCGAACGCGATCCAGAACGTGTTCGAGAACGCACCGGCGGCGAAGTCGAGGCCCCGGTCGATGAGCGACGGCTCGACGGGGAACTGCTGGGCCAGTTCCGGCTGCTGCTGGATGGCGGTGGCGAGGCCGGCCTCGGTGACCGGCTCGCCGTTCGGGTCGGTCACACCAGGGATCGGTCGCGAGTTGTTCATCTCGTTGGTGAGGATCACCGACATCACCGCGGCGCCGACGGATCCGCCGATCTGCTGGAGGATGTTGACCAGCGTGGAGCCGCGGGCGACCTCCTGGGCGTTCAGGGTCTTCAGCGCCGAGGTCATGATCGGCATCATGGTGCCGCCCATGCCGAGGCCCATGACGAACAGCGACCCGCAGAGCAGCCAGTACGACGTGTCCGCGTCGAGCTGGGTGAAGGTGAAGAACCCGGCGGCGATGAGCACCAGCGCGAACGGCACGGTGCGACCGACGGGCACCTTGTCGGCGAGCATCCCGGCCACCGGCATCGTCATCATCGCGCCGATGCCCTGCGGCGCGATGAGCAAGCCGGCGGCCAGCGTCGACTCACCGCGGACCAGCAGGAAATAGCTCGGGAACAGAATGCCGGCGCCCATGAACGCGATGATGAACACGAACATGGTCACCGACGCGATGGTCAGGTTGCGATTGGCGAACAGCCGCAGGTCGAGCAGGGGGTGCCGGGGCTTGAACGAGTAGAGGACGAACGCGATGACGAGCGCTCCGCCGACCAGCATGGGCGCCCACACCTCGGGGTCGGCGAAGGTGCCGGCCTCGGGCAGCGTGGAGACGCCGTAGAGGAACAGGGCCAGGCCCGGCGAGAGCATCAGCATGCCGACGAAGTCGAACGACTCGGACGGCTCGGGGGCGTCCTTCGGCAGGGCCAGCGCGGCGTAGACGAGCGCGATGGCGCCGATCGGCAGGTTGATCAGGAAGATCCAGTGCCAGCTCGCCGTGTCGATCAACCAGCCGCCGAGGATCGGGCCTCCGATGGGCCCCAGCAGCATCGGGATGCCGAGGACGGCCATCAACCGGCCGATCCGGTGGGGTCCGGCGGCCCGGGTCATGATCGTCATGCCGATCGGCATGAGCATGCCGCCGCCGAGGCCCTGCAGCACGCGGTAGGCGATCAGCTGCCCGATCGTGTCGGCTGTGGCACACAGCACCGACCCGATCGTGAACAGGGCCAGCGCGACCATGTAGAGGCGTTTGGTGCCGAACCGGTCGGCGGCCCAGCCGCTGAGCGGGATCACCGTGGCCAGCGCGAGCGTGTAGGCGGTCATCGTCCAGGCGACCTGGGCGTAGGTCGCGTCGAATTCGCGCTGGAAGGTCGGCAGGGCGACGCTGACGACCGTCACGTCCAGGATCGACATGATCGCGCCGAGGACGACGACCCCTGCCACCTTCAGTACCGCGCCGTCGAGCTTGTCTGAGGTCGCGATGGTTTTCTGTGTCACTAAATCTCCTGAATCCCCGTTGGGGCCAGCGGGAGCTGGCCGGTCGCCGGTCCGGTGAACCCGGCGCGCGCTGTCACGAGCGCAGCGATGTCCGCGCGCAGACTAACGACCCGCAGTGACATTCGGCTTCCGGATTTCCGGCGGTAGAGGCCGACGTCACTCCCCACAAGTTCCGCCGAAAGGCCCACTTCCGGCGATTGAAGGCGCTCCGCAGAGCCCTTCGGCGCGGTTACCGACGGTACGCGCCGGCCTACCGCTACGCCGGCGGGCGGGGCGCGGCCGGCGCGGGCCCCAGCGCCGCGAGCTGAAGCTGCAACGCCAGCCGCGCGCGCGGCGACTCGAGGTCGACGGCGACGACCTCGGCGAGCCGGCGCATGCGGTACCGCAGCGTGTTGGGATGCACGTGCAGCTGCCGGGCGGCCTTCTTGGGGTCGCCCTGCTGCTCCAGCCAGGCCGCGACCGTGGCGACGTAGTCGGTGCCGTGCCGGCGGTCGTGGGCGACAAGGTCGGGCAGCGGCCCGCCGACCATCAGGTCCGCGCTCGGCACCGCGCTGACCACGCGGTGCACGACCACCTCCGCCCACTGGTCCTCGAAGCGCAGCACCGGGCCCCGCTGCCGGGTCGAGCCGGGCAGCGCGAGCAGTTCCGCCGCCTCGCCCCGCGACCGGGGCAGGTCCGTCAGGCTCCGGGCGACACCGCCGGACGCCGCGCACAGCCCCGGGTCGTGCACGGCGATGTCGCGAATCAGCCGCTCCATCCACCGCCGGGATCCGGGCGAGTCCCCCTCCTCCACCAGGACCGCGAACAGGACGTCCCCGACGTCCGCGATCAGTGGCTGGCGCCAGCCGTGCCGGCGGGTGATCGACTCCCACAGGGCCAGGTTGTCCACCAGCTCGCCCGTCCCGCCGTGCGCGCCGAGCGCGACGACCCGCCACGGCCCCCGGGGCAGGGCCAGTTCCTCCTGGCCCATCCGGCCGGGGGCGCGCAGGGCGGCGCGCAGACGCTCGGCCGACACCCGGCGCGTGACGTCGGCCTGCACCCGTAGGCGGAGCAGGTGCAACGCCAGCACGGACGCCGTGCCCTGAAGGTCACGCAGGCGCTCGTCGGGCACCGGGCCGTCGACGACTGCCCAGATCGAGCCGAGCAGCTCACCGCCGGCCCGGATCGGGATGATGAGCCGGGGCAGCGTGCCGTCCGGCCCCTGCGGCACGAAGATCAGTTCGCTGCCCGTCGCGAGCTTGCGGAAGACGCCCCGCGACCGGAAGTGGGCGATCACGTTGCCGGGGGCGCGGCGCCCGACGATCGTCGAGACGCGCGCCGGGTCGGCGCGGTCCTGACGTGACGAGTACGCGAGCACCCGGGACTGGGCGTCCTCGATCGTCACCGGCGCGTCGACGACGGCGGCGGTCGCGTCGGCGAGGGCGAACAGCTCGTCGTACACCCCGGACTCGCCGGTGTCGGCCGGGCCGGGCGCGACGGCCCGGTCGATCACCCCGCGCAGCAGCCAGACGAGCTGGGCCCACGAACCGTGGCTCTGCAGCTCGACCAGGGTCAGGTGGCGCTCGGCGGCCGCCGCCCGCACGGCGGGATGCGCGGCCAGCGGAGGCTTGAGGACGAGGCCGGCGGCCCCGGCCTGCGCGTAGCGCGCGACGACGGCGAGCGCCTGCTCCGGTGTGCCGATGCCCGCGCCGAGGACGAGGTCGCCGCTCTGGCCGCTCGTGGCGTCGTCGACCTCGGCGAGGGTCACGTCGCGGACCTCCGCCTCACCGGCGGCGACGACGACCTTGAGCAACGCGGCGCCGACCGCGTCCACCACGCCAGCCACGGTGATCACGACCAGATTGTGCCCTGCCCTTGTTCGCTTCGACCAATCGACGAGACAAGCCTTGGCCTGGCAAAACAATGACGTACCGGCGCCGGCGGGGCCAGGATTGGCGCGATCCCGGTTGCCCTGAAGGAGAAAACGACCATGCCCCCCATCGAGTCCGTGCCCGCCCCCCGACACGTCGCCGTCATCGGCGCGGGGATGGTCGGGCTGGCCACCGCCTGGTTCCTGCAGGAGCGGGGCGTCCAGGTCACCGTGCTCGACCGTACGGGCGTGGCGGCGGGCGCGTCGTGGGGCAACGCCGGCTGGCTCACCCCGGGCATCACCACTCCCCTGCCCGAGCCGGCGGTGCTGCGCTACGGGCTGCGCGCCGTGCTGAGCCCGTCGTCGCCGGTCTACGTGCCGCCGCGCGCCGACGCCCGGCTGCTGCGGTTCCTGACCGGCTTCGCCCGGCACAGCACCCCGTCGAAGTGGCGCACCGCGATGCGGGCGTTCATCCCGATGAACCGGCGCGCGTTGGCGTCGTTCGACGCGCTGGCCGCCGGCGGGGTCGGGGCGATGACGCACGAGGCGAAGTCGTTCATCGCGGCGTACCGGACGGAGGCCGAACGGTCGGTGCTGCTGGACGAGCTGGCGCACATCCACTCCGCGGGCCAGGAGATCGAGTTCGACGTCCTGACGGGGGCCGAGGCGCGCGAGGTGGAGCCCTCGCTGTCGGACAACGTCGGCGCCGCCATCCGCCTGCACGACCAGCGGTACATCAACCCCGGGCAGTACGTGCACGCGCTCGCCGATTCCGTCCGCGCCCGCGGCGCGTCGATCGTCGCCGGCGCCGACGTCGTCGACGTCCGCGACGAGGCCGGCGGGGTCCGGGTGGTGACCTCCGCCGGCACGGACGAGCGCTACGACGCGGTGGTGCTCGCGACCGGCACCTGGCTCGGGGAGCTGGGGCGGCGCTTCGGCGTCCGGACCGTCGTGCAGGCCGGCCGCGGGTACAGCTTCAGCGTGGCCATCGAGCACATGCCGTCCGGCCCGGTCTACTTCCCCGCGCAGCGCGTCGCCTGCACGCCGCTGGGCGACCGGCTGCGCGTCGCCGGGATGATGGAGTTCCGCAGCGCCGAGGCGCCGCTGGACCGCCGCCGCATCTCGGCCATCGCCGAGGCCGCGCGACCCCTGCTGCGGGGCGCCGACCTGGACGCCCGCGCCGACGAGTGGGTGGGCGCGCGGCCCTGCACCCCCGACGGGCTGCCCCTGATCGGGCGGACCAGGTCGCCGCGTGTCTTCGCCGCCGGCGGGCACGGCATGTGGGGCATCACCCTCGGCCCGCTCACCGGCGAGCTGCTCGCCGAGCAGATCACCGGCGGCGGGCAGCCCGTGGAGCTGCTTCCCTTCGACCCGCTGCGCTGACGGGCGCCGCCCAAGCCTCACGAGCGGCCCACCGGGCCGTGACCTCCGCCATCAGGACGACGCCGGCCCCCCGACCAGGATCCACGGTCGGCGGGCCGGCACCTTTGTCGATAGCCTCGCCGGGGTGAGTTTCAGCGCCTACGCCCGCCAGGTGCGCGATCCGGCCCTGCCCCACCGGCATCGGGTGTCGGCGCTGCGCTCCTGCGTGCAGCTGTACCGGCCCATCGGCTTTTACGCCACGCTGAGCTTCCTGGAGGAGCAGGCCGGGCCGTTCCAGCGGGACGAGGCGGCCCTGCTCCGCGCGCTCGACGTCCTCGCCGCGAGCCGACTCGCCAGGCGGGCCGAGTTCCGTCGCTATGCCGCCGCCCGTGGCGCGGCCAAGCGCCGTGGGCAGCGCAGCCCGCGCCCGGAGGATCCGAATCCGCACCACGTGTGTGGTTACTGGTACGGCGCGCCCCGGCAGGCCGCGCTCCACGCGCTGACGGTCTGGCAGCGCGAGCGCCGGCCGGCCCTGCGGCCGTCACTCGACCAGGTCGGGACGTGGGTGGACTTCTGCGTCCGCGCCTGCGTGGCGGCGGGAGGACCGTTGACACCGGCCCAGCGGCAGCTCCTGGCCGCCGCCGTCGACGCGCTCGACGAGCGCATCCGCCCCGAGGTGTGGCGCGACGACCCGGCGGGCTACGACCGCGCGCGGGACCTGCTGCGGGTCGCCCGGTTCGTGGAGGTCGCGGCGGAGGCCGGCTAGGTACCGCGCCGTGCGGTTGCGTGCTCTACCGGCCGTTGACCCGCCGCCAGGAGGGCGCTCCGGCCTTCGGCCACTTGTCTTCGAGCGGTACGCGGGCGGCGGGCGCGGTGCGCGTGCCGTGGGCGGCCTGCTGGCGCGGTTCCGGCTGGCAGGCGGCGCAGAACCGCGCGGACGGCCGGTGCGCGAGTTCCTCGATGGGGATGTCGCGCGTGCACGCCTCGCAGGTGCCGTAGTGGCCCTGTTCCAGGTAGTGCAGTGCCCGGGCGATGTCGCCCAGGGCCCGCCGCGTGGCGGCGGTCAACGCGGAGGCGGCCGCCACGTCGGCGCGCGCCCGGCGGGCCTGCCGGTCCAGCAGCGCCAACTGCGTGCTGTGCCGCTCGTACTGCTCCTCCAGGACGATCCGCAGCACGCCCAACTCGTCCTGCCTGCTCGCGACGTACACGATCGGGGTTCCTTCCTGCTCGGGTGAAAAGAAGGGGCGGAGCGCTGATGCGCTCCGCCCGCCGGTGCCGGACATGTCAGTGTCGGCCGGGTGGCGGCGGGCGGCGCTGACCGGGCGCCCGCCGGGTCGGCGGCGCGACGATCGGCGCGACGGCGCCCCGACGGGCGCGGGCGACCGCCGGCACGACGAGGTGACGCAGGATCGTGCCCGCGACGAGGTGAGTCCGCGCGTCCATCGACGCCGCCGTGGCGTGGACCGGACGCGGGCCTGCGGCAGCGTCGCGCAGCACCGCGGAGCGGTGCTGCCGGGACGGGCCGCAGATGATCACGGCGCCACCATAGACCGACCGCCCGGGGAACGGCCACCACCTGCGGCAGCGGCCACAGGGCGGCCACCAGGCCGGGCGCGCAGTCGCCGGCCCGGAAGGGGTTGACCTACGACCGGGCGCAGTGGTCGGCCGCCCTGCGCCGCCGCGCCCTCGGCTATCACGCCACGGGGCCGGGCGGCCGGGTTTCGCCGTTCGCGCGACCCGACGCCGGTGGACGTCTCATCATCGAACTCTCAGCGACGTGACCGACGGTAGGTGGGACGAACGTGCGGGAGATGGCGGTTGCGCCGGTCGTCACCGACGTCGAGGTCGGCTTGGCCGAGGTGGTGTGGCAGAACGCCGAACGTGACCCGGACCAGGCGCAGTTCGTCCGGTCGGACCCCGATCCCCGGTCCTGGCCGACCCGCCGGTCCGGGCGTGGCCCGAGCACGGTGACCTGCCGACAGTTCCGCGACGACGTGCAGGCGGTGGCCCGCGGTCTGGTGGCGGCCGGTGTCCAGCCGGGCGACCGGGTCGGATTGATGAGCCGCACCCGATACGAGTGGACCCTGGTGGACTACGCGCTGTGGTCCGTCGGCGCGGTGACGGTTCCCGTGTACGACACGTCGAGCGCGGACCAGTTGGCCTGGATCCTCTCCGACTCGGGGGCGGTCGCGTGCGTGGTGGAGACGGCCGAGCACGCCGCGGTGCTGGACGGCCTGCGCGACTCCCTGCCGGCGTTGGCGCACGCGTGGCAGATCGACGCCGGAGACCTGATCAGACTGGCCGGCACCGGCCGCGCCGTCGACGTCGGACAGGTGGAGGCCCGGCGCAGGCGGGTGTCGGCCGGGGACATCGCCACGATCGTGTACACCAGCGGCACGACCGGACGGCCGAAGGGTTGCGTCCTGACGCACGCCAACATCGCCCTGGACGTCGGCAACGCGACCGCCGTCCTGTCGCAGTTGTTCCATCCGGCGGCGTCGACGGTGCTGTTCCTGCCGCTGGCCCACGCCTTCGCCCGGATGATCCAGGTCGGCATGGTGCAGACCCGCGCCACCATGGTGCACAGCGCCGACATCGGCGGCGTGCTGGACCAGCTGCGCCGGTACCGTCCCACGTTCGTCCTGGCCGTGCCGCGGGTGTTCGAGAAGATCTACGACCGGGCGAGACGCAAGGCGGCCGACGAGCACCGGGGCTGGCTGTTCACGATCGCCGACCGGGTGGCGGTGCGGTACAGCCGCGCGCTGGACACCCGCGGCGGACCTCGGCCCCTGCTGCGGCTGGCGCGTCTCGTGTTCGACCTGCTGGTCTACCGCAAACTGCGGGCGGCGCTGGGTGGACGCTGCCGGGTGGCGATCGTCGGCGGAGCACCGCTGGGGCAACGCCTCGCGCACTTCTTCCGCGGCTCCGGCCTCACCGTGATCGAGGGATACGGGCTGACCGAGACCTCGCCCGCCCTCACGGCCAACACGCCGACGGCCATGCGGATCGGCACGGTGGGCCGTCCCCTGCCCGGAGTCGAGATCGCGATCGCCGAGGACGGGGAGATCCTGGCCCGGGGCCCGGTGGTCTTCCCCGGGTACTGGAACAACGCGGAGGCCACCCGCGAGACGTTCACCGACGGTTGGTTGCGCACCGGCGACCTCGGCGAACTCGACGACGACGGCTACCTGCGGGTCACCGGGCGCAAGAAGGACATCATCGTCACGGCGGCCGGCAAGAACATCGCCCCCGCCCCGATCGAGGACCAGGTACGCGCGGACCCGCTGGTCAGCCAGTGCGTGCTGATCGGCGACGAACGGCCGTACCTCGTCGCGCTGGTCACCATCGACCCGCAGGCGTGGCCCCGCTGGCGGGCCGCGCACGGCCGCCCGGAGGCGTCGGTGTCGGACCTGCGGGAGTCCCCCGAGCTGCGGGCGGCGGTCCAGCACGCCGTCGACCGGGCCAACCGCTCGGTGTCCCACGCCGAGGGGATCAAGAAGTTCCGCATCCTGCCCCGTGACCTCACCGAGGCCGACGGCGAACTCACCCCCACGTTGAAGGTGCGGCGGGCGGTGGTGCAGGAGCGCTACGCTACCGACATCGAGGCGCTCTACCGCGACCGCTGACGCCGTCCGGCGCGGCACGGTGTCGCTGCCGCACCGACCCGACGGCCCGTCCTCCCGGAATATGACGTGCGCCGTCCCGGCCGGGGCGTCTACGGTTCCGCCGTGGCTTTGGACATCGTGACCCTGGCGGACCGCCCGGACCTGGCACCGCTGCTCGACGAGGGCTTCGACGGGGCATGGCCGCAGTTCATGCTCTGGGATCCGATGGGCGGCGTGTACTACAACGTCGCCAACGACCTGTATCCCGAGTTCGTGTTCGCCGCCGTCGACTCCGCCGAGCCCGGACGCGCCGTCGCGCGGGCGTACGCCGTGCCGCTGCGCTGGACGGAGGCGGAGCTGCCCGACGGCGGCTGGGACCGGGTGGTCCAGCGGGCCACCATCAACCGTCTCACCGGCGCCACCCCGAACATCGTCTCGGCGTTGGAGATCTGCATCCGCCCGGACCGGCGGGGCAGCGGCCTGTCGGCCCTGATGCTCGCCGCCATGCGGGAGGCCGTCGCGAAGCGGGGCTACGACACGCTCGTCGCGCCGGTCCGCCCGAGCGGCAAGCACACCCAGCCCGACCTGCCGATGACCGAGTACGCGGCGCAGGTGCGCGAGGACGGCCTGCCGGTCGACCCGTGGCTGCGGGTGCACGTCCGCGCGGGCGGACGCATCGAACGCGTGGCTCCCCGCTCGATGACGATCACGGGGACGCTCGCCGACTGGCGCCGCTGGACGGGCCTGCCGTTCGACACCAGCGGACCGGTCCACGTGCCGGGAGCCCTCGTGCCCGTGCACTGCGACGTGACGCACGACCACGCCGTCTACGTCGAGCCCAACGTCTGGGTCCGGCACCGCCTGTAGGCCGCGACGCACCCGCCACCGGTCACGCCGCGCCGAAGTGCCGGTACGACGCCGAGCGGGTGACCCACGGGAGGTCGCAGCCCGTCGCCGCCGGCTGTCAGCTCACTGGCGGCTGGCCCGCGACCGTGAGCCGCAGTTCGTGACCTCGGATTCGAAGTGGGCTCGGAGCGTGTCGTAGCTGACGCGGCCGTCTTCGGTGTCGAACGACATGTCGGTCACGGGCGTACCGGCCGAAAACTGCGCCGGCTCCTTCGGCACGGTCATGGCTGCGGAGTAGCGTCGCTCGGCGGCCGTGTCGACCGCCACCGACAGCGTACGGTCGAACTGCGCCGGTGGCGCCTGCCGAACCGTGCGGAAACCCTCACCGAGGACGATGAGACCCGCTCGGGCGTCCGCTCCGATCGGGCCCTCGGCGTCCCAGATCAGCACCACGTCACCGCTCTTGCCTACATCGGGCATCTGGTGCACCTGCACCGCGGTGATCGTGTCGCCGGCACAAATGGGAGCGTAAACGGCCAGCCGATCGCCAATCCGCACCAAGCCGATTTGATAATCGGGGCGGGGAGGGTGCGTGCAGGCACCGCCGACCTGGCTGAGGCTGAGCAGCAGCCCTGCCAGCAGCCAGATTGGGCGGTGTCCTCGGTCACGCACCGTGTCCCCCTTGGTCAACCTCGACTCAAAGCCGGTTCAACACAAACGATCCAGAGCCGCTCCAGGGGCAGTCGGGCCGAACGATACGTCAGGGTGGTCGGGGCGGCTTGGCGGCCGGGCGCCCACGTTTCGCGTCGGCGCCGGGCAGACGATGGGGGCGTCGCGCGCACCCGCGACCGAGGATCGCGATCCCCGAGGTCAGGCCGGCCGGACACGCACGTCGTGCGGCGCGGCGTCAGGCGCGGTGAGCCGGAGCATCCGGTGGCCCTCGGCGACGACCGCGTCGGTGTCGGCGGGACTCAGCCGGGTGAACGGCGCGACGGTGACGAGCCCGGCGCGTCGGTCCAGCTCCCAGGTGCCGGACACGATCCCGTCGACCAGGACGGTGGGTCGGACCAGGTCACCCACGCACACCCGGCGCCGGGTCTCGTCGGTCATGATCCGGGTGCGGTCCGCGTGGGCGAGCAGCAGGTTGTCGAAGCCGGCGAGCAGGCGTACGGGCGCCGGCGTGTCGGGGTCGGGCCGGGGCGCGTCGGGAAGGTCGTACACCTGGCGGCCCGACTCGTCGCGGAAGGCGCGCAGCTCGCCGGCCATGTCGGCGACGACCTGCGGCAGCCCGCTGACGCCAGACCAGGCTCGCAGGTCCGCCGTCGTGGCCGGCCCGAACGCGGCCAGGTAGCGCGACACCAGCCGCCTCGGGTCGGGCGGCTCCAACGCGCCGAGGCGCTCTTCGGCGAGGGCGAGCGGGGTGGCGCCGCGATTGCCCCAGATGCCGCTGGGCGCGGGGTGCAGCAGTGGAAGCAGGTACTGCGCGGACCACGCGAGTGCGGTGGGGTCGGCGCCCGGTCGGCGCTGCGCGAGGCGCCGTCCGAGTTCCGGGCGGCTCAACGTACGGCCGGCCAGGATCGCCCGGGCGTCGGCGACCAGTTCGGTCAGGTCGACGCCCGCCGTACGCCGGCCGAACGCGTTGCGCTGCACCCGGGCCAGCAGCGGGCTCAGGATCGGGCGCAGCCATCGGAAGTCGCGGGCGCTGACCAGGTGCTGGGTGGCGCGCAGCAGGCACGCGCGCACCAGGCGACCGTCCTCGACCGCCGCGGTCAGGTCGGCGAGCGTGAACCCAGCCATCCGCGAGTGGAGGGCCAGGTACGGGTCGCCGGTGTGCTGGGCGTTGAGGCCGCCGATCGCCTCGACCGTCTCCACCACCCCGGTCGTGCCGCGTCCCAGCAGCAACTGCCGGCACAGCGTGGCCCGGTTCAGGGCCCGCCGGCCGAGGACCTCGCTCGACGCCGGGGAACCCGGCCGGCGGGCGCCCACCTCAGCGGACCTTGCGGAAGAAGTCGCGCACGTCGGCGGTGAACAGCCGGGGCTGTTCCAGGGCGAAGAAGTGCCCGCCCCGGTCGTACTCCGACCAGTGCACCACGTTGTGCTCGCGCTCGGCGAACCGACGGACCGTGATGTCCTTCGTGGTCGACACCAGGACGCCGGTGGGCACGGTGCCGCGGGCACCGGCCGCCCAGTCGCCGGCGGCGTCGCTCCCGTCGTCGGGGCCCGGGTCCCCCCACTGTCCCGCGTCGCCCCGCTGGCCCGCGTCGTCCGTCCACGCGTTCGCGGTGATGTCCTCGTAGTAGACCTGCGCGGACGATCCTCCCGCGCCGGTGAGCCAGTACAGGCTGACGTTGGTCAGCAGCCGGTCCCGGTCGACGACGGCCTCCAGGGCCGCGTCGGCGGGGCGGTCGGTCATCCGGTGGAACATCTCGACGATCCAGGCGAGCTGCGCGACTGGTGAGTCCTGCAGCCCGTACGCCAGCGTGTGCGGCGACTTGGCCTGGATGTGGAGGTAGCCGTCGTTGTAGCTCTCCATCGCCGCGACGCGTCGGCGCTCGGCGTCGGTGAGCCCTTCCTGCTCGCCCTCGACGCCGATCGGGTAGGTGACCAGGGCGTTGACGTGGACGCCGAGTACCCGGTCCGGGGCCTGCCGGCCCATGGCGGGGGCGACGTAGGAGCCGGTGTCGCCGCCCTGCACGCCGTACCGCTCGTAGCCGAGCCGGCTCATGAGGAGCACCATCGCGGTGGCCATCCGCTCGCTGCCCCAGCCGGGCTCGGCCAGCGGCGTGGAGAACCCGAACCCGGGCAGCGACGGGACGACGAGGTGGAACGCGTCGGCCGGGTCGCCACCGTGTCCACGCGGGTCGGTCAGCGGGCCGATGACGTCGAGGAACTCCACGATCGAGCCCGGCCACCCGTGCAGGAGCATGAGCGGCGTCGCGTCCGGCTCGGGCGAGCGTACGTGCAGGAAGTGGATGAGCTGCCCGTCGATCTCGGTGACGAACTGCGGGATCTTGTTCAGCTCCGCCTCGTGTGCCCGCCAGTCGTAGCCGGTGCGCCAGTGCTCGGCCAGCTTCCGCAGGTACGCGACGGGCACGCCGCGCGTCCAGCCGACGTCGGGCAGGACCGGCCAGCGGGTGTTGGCCAGCCGAACGGTCAGGTCGTCCCACTGATCCTGCGGGACGTCGATGCGGAATGGGCGAATCTCGGAATCGGTCACGGCCCCCACGCTAGGAGCCGGTTAGGTCAGGACCGTTCCTAACCGGACTGGCATCCTGTGCCCATGCTGACGAACTCGGCCCGGCTGCTGAGACTGCTGTCTCTGTTGCAGACACGCCGGCACTGGCCCGGTGCCGATCTCGCCGACCGGCTCGGCGTGACGACCCGTACCGTGCGCCGGGACGTCGAGCGGCTGCGCGAGTTGGGCTACCCGGTGCACGCGACCCGGGGCAGCGCCGGCTACCGGCTGGGCGCCGGCGCGGCCATGCCGCCCCTGCTGCTCGACGACGACGAAGCCGTCGCGGTCGTCATCGGCCTGCGTACCGCCACCGCCAGCTCGGTGACCGGCATCGAGGAGACCTCGCTGCGCGCGCTGGGCAAGCTGGAGCAGGTGCTGCCGTCCCGGCTGCGGCACCGGGTCACCACGCTGCAACAGGCGACCGTCGCGGCTCCCGTGGGCGGCCCCCGGGTCGACCCGGACGTGCTGCTCACGATCTCCGAGGCCAAGGGTCGGCGCGAGCGCCTCCGGTTCGACTACACCAGCCACCAGGGCGCGGAGACGGTACGTGACGTGGAGCCGCACGCCCTGGTCAACTGGGGGCGGCACTGGTATCTCGTCGCCTGGGACACCGATCGGGAGGACTGGCGCACCTTCCGCGTGGACCGGCTGCGCGCCCGCGTCCCGACGGGGCCCCGGTTCACCCCCAGGGATCCACCCGACGGCGACGTGACCGCGTACCTGTCGCGGCAACTGTCCACCGGGCCGTGGGCCGTGCGGGCGACCGTCACCCTGCACCAGCCGGCGACCGCCGTGGCCGACCTGGTGTGGCCGGGGATGGGCGCGGTCGAGCCCGTCGACGATGGATCGTGTCTGCTGCACCTGGGCGCCGAGTCGGCGGCGGACCTGGCCTGGATGGTCACCTCGGTCGGCGTCGACTTCACCGTGACCGGTCCGCCGGAACTCGTGGACGCGATCCGCGCCCTCGGTGACCGCTGCCGCCGGAGCGTCCGACCGCGCCGGCCGATCCTTGACGCCCCACCTCGGCATGATTAGGGTCCGGGCCGTAATGGCATCGACGATCGGAGCCCGCCATGCCCATCAGCCGTCGCTCACTCCTGACAAGCAGTTGCCTCACCGGTGCCGCACTGGCAGTGGGCCACGGGGCGGTCGCCGCGCCGGCGCTCGCGCAGGACGACAATGAGCTAACCCCGACGAGTTTCGGTCCGGCCTCTTTGACAGCCGCCGTCCGCGGTGCCGCCGTCATCGGCGACAGCGTCTTCATCACCTCCCGCTTCAACACCCCGGAGGGGAAGATGCGGCTGGGCGAGTTCGACGTCAACACCGGCGAGATGCGCGGCATCGACGACCTCACCATCGCCAGCAACGGCGGGCAGAAGCTCGCCGCCGACGGCCGCTACGTCTACATCGGCCCCGCCGGCAGCGCGTACGTCCACCGGTTCGACCCGCAGACCAGGGAGCTGGTGGCCTGGGCCCGCGCCGGGGGCAGCACCACCTGGTACTACGACATGGTCGTGCACGGCGAGCACCTCTACATCGGCACGTACCCGGACTGCACCGTCAAGCGGATCCGCCTGGCCGACGCGACCGTCGAGACGTACGGCCGCATCTCCACCTCCCAGTACGCGGCGGCCGTGGCGGTCGACGACGAGTACGTCTACGGTGGGTCGGCCGCGCCCGGCACGCTGCTGGCCTGGCCGAAGGCCGGCGGCGCCGCCACCAACCTGACCCCGCACCTGAGCTCCTCGCCGGTCGGCATCCTCGACATGACGGTCTCCGACGGCGTCGTCTACGTCGCCAGCGGCCGGCAGCTGATCTCCTTCCACCGCGACGGCTCCCACCGGGTCTCCCGGGACATCCCCGCCGAGGACCGCTACGTCGACCAGGTCACCGTCGGCAGCGACGGCAAGGTGTACGCGCTGACCCGGCTCACCACCAACCTGTACGAGGTCACCGCCGACGGCCTGGTGAAGGTCGGTCAGCCCCTCGCCAACGTGGAGAACATGCTTCTGGCCCCGCTGCCCGGCGGCGCGCTGCTCGGCGTCAGCGGGCTGGGGCACGTCTGGAGGACGACGCCGGGTGGCACCGCCAGCGTGTGGCAGACCGCCACCCGGGGCTTCGGCTACCCGGAGACCATCCAGTCGATGATGCGGCACACCCGGGGCACGATCTGGGTCGGCGGCCACTACGCGATGACGGTGCACCGCACCGAGGCCGGCACCAGCGGCCGGTTCGACATCAACGGCGAGGTCAAGACGATGGCCGAGGGCAAGGCCGGCGTGGTCTACGCGGGCCTGTACCCGAGCACGCAGATCGTGGCGGTCGACCCGGACGACTACGGGATCAGGGTGCTGGGCCTGCTCGGCAACGAGCAGCTGCGCACCAAGCGGATCGTCGTGGACCAGCCGCGCAACCAGCTCATCGTGGCGTCCAGCCCGCAGACCACCAAGCACACCGGCGCGCTGACCTTCGTCGACCTCGCCACCAACGCCTTCGACTCGCACCGCGAGTTCCTGCCCGAGCAGAGCGTCATGGACGTGGTGGTGCAGGGCACCACCGCCTACATCGCCGGCGACACCTACGGCGAGGGCACCACCGGCCCGATCCGCAAGGTCGCGCAGGTGGCGGCCGTCGACATCGTCACCCGTACGCTGCTGTGGCGCGAGGAGATCAAGCCGGACTGGCAGTCGTACGAGAGCCTGCACGTGGTGGGCAACCTGCTCTACGCCATGGGCCGGCGGCCGCGCGGGGCCTGGTTCGCCTACGACCTGCACACCCGCGCCATCGTGATGGCGGGCGACCTCGGCGGGTACGGCCAGTTCAACGGGGTCGACGGCCGGGTGTTCTCCTGGGTGCACTGGACGAACGACATCAGCGAGCTGCCGACCGTCCCGGGCGGCGCGGTGACGACGCTCTACGACAACGTGCCGCGCGGCTGGTACAACAACCCGTCGTTCCACTTCACCCCGGACGGCAGGTCGACCTGGGGCATGCACGGCACGGACCTGGCCCGCTTCCCGTTGCCCAGGAAGTAGTCCGCCGAACGCGGGTGGGGCGGGCGTGCCCGTCCCACCCGTCGGAGTTCACGCCGGCTCGGGAGCCGGCCCGGTGTAGCCGCTGCTCCACCGGAACCGGTTGCTCGGCTGGGCGTACTCCTCGACGACGTGCGCGATCCAGCCCGCCGTGCGGGCGACCGCGAAGATCACCTCCGCGGCACCCGGCCCCATGCCGGTCGCGTGCGCCAACGCGGCGAGGGCGAAGTCGACATTGGGCAGGGCGTCGCGCCGCGCCGCCGTGGCGAGCAGGTCGTCGACGGTCCGCCGCAGCTCGTCCCCGACCGGCAACTCCGCGACGAGACCGAGGAGGGTCGCCCCGCGCGGGTCGCCCTCGGGATACAGCGAATGCCCGAAGCCGGGCAGCCCGCCGGTCCGCAGCCACTCGGCGATCGCGGCCGGCGCCCCGTCGCGCCGCGCGGCCTCGATCAACCGGTGGACACTGCCGCCGACCGCGCCGTGCATCGGCCCGTCCAGCGCGCCGAGGCCGGCCAGCACCGCCGCGTACGGGTTCGCCCGGGTCGACGCCGCCACGCGCGCCGCGATGGTCGACGCGGCCAGGTCGTGGTCGGCGAGGAGGACGAGTGCGGCGTTGAGCGCCCGCAGACCCGCCGCGGAGGCCGGCAGGCCCGTCAACCGGGACCACAGCCGGGTCGCCAGGGCGTCGTCGGCGGGTGCCTCGCCCGCGAGGGGCAGCGAGTCGACCATCGTGGCGAGCAACGCGGGCGCGAGCGCCGTCACGGTGGCCGGCGCCAGGTCGAAGCGCAGCGGGTCCATCGCGGCCGCGACGGCGACGACCACCGGCAGCCGGTCGAAGAGCCGGGCCTGGGCGGGCAGGTGCCCGCTCGCCCGCCTCGCCGTCTCGACGGTCTCCGCGGACGCCGTGAACGCCTTCCGGTGCCGCTGTCCCGTCCACAGCCAGTGCGCGACCTCCTCGAACGGCGTCACCGGCGCCAGCTTCGCGACATCCAGGCCCCGGTAGTGCAGCCGCCCGTACGCGATCAACGTGGTGGCGGTCCGCATCGCCGGGGCGGCATCGCGTTCCGGCCGGGTCGCCTGCGTGCGGGCCGCCAACCGCTCGACGTCGGCCAGCCGGAAGCGGCTGATCCGCTCGCCGGGAACCTTGACCCGGGCAAGCAACCCCCGGCTGACGTACGCGTAGATCGTCTCCGGCTTGATGCGCAGGCGGTGCGCCACCTCGGCGGTGGTGAGCAGCTGGTCCCCGGACATGTGGCCATGCTCTCATGTTGACTGGATCAATGTTGACTGGGGTGATGCGTGGGCGTGACGCTGCCGGCATGGCTGACACCATCACCGTTCCCCGCGGACTCGCCGGCGTCGCGGTCACCGACACCACGATCGGCCACGTCCGCGGCCAGGAGGGCTTCTACCACTACCGGCAGTACTCCGCCATCGACCTGGCCGAGCGCCGCACCCTCGAGGACGTCTGGGCGCTGCTCATCGACGGCCGCCTTCCCACCGACCCCAAGGCGCTGCACCAGGAGATCGCGCCGCTGCGCCACATCCCGCCCGCGGTGGCCGCCGCGCTGCCCGACATCGCCGCCGCCTCGACGTCGCACGACCCGATGGGCGGGCTGCGCGCCGCGCTGGCCGTCGCCGGCCTCGCCGCCGGAGCCCGCCCGCTCTACGACACCACGCCCGCCGAACGCCGGGCCCAGGCCATGGCGCTCTGCGCCCTCACCCCCAGCCTGCTGGCGGCGTTGTTCCGGCTGCGCGCGGGCCTGGAGCCGATCGGGTCGCGCGACGACCTGTCGCACGCGGCGAACTACCTGTACATGATCACTGGCGAGGAGCCCTCCGAACTCCACGCCCGGGCGATCGAGCGGTACCTGATCGCCACCGTCGACCACGGCTTCAACGCGTCGACCTTCACCGCCCGCGTCATCGCCTCCACCGGCGCCGACCTCTACGCCTGCGTCGGCGGCGCCCTCGGGGCGCTCTCCGGCCCCCTGCACGGCGGAGCTCCCAGCCGGGCCCTCGACACCCTCGACGCCATCGGCTCCGTCGACCGGGCCGACCCGTGGCTGCGCGCGCGCATCCTGAACGGCGAGCGGATCATGGGCTTCGGGCACCCGATCTACCGCACGGAGGACCCCCGCTCCCGCATGCTCAAGGGGATCGCCCAGTCCCTCGGCGGGCCGCTGGTGGACTTCGCCGTGGCCGTCGAGGAGCGGGTGCTGTCGTTGCTGGCGGAGCTGAAGCCCGGCCGGGAGCTGCACACCAACGTCGAGTACTACGCGGGTGTCGTCATGCACCTGTGCGGGCTGCCCCGGGAGATGTTCACGCCGACCTTCGCCACCAGCCGGGTCATCGGGTGGTGCGCGAACGTACTCGAACAGGCCGAGGACACGAAGATCATCCGGCCGGACTCGCGCTACGTGGGGCCTCCCCCTCCGCAGCCGGTGCCGTGACAAGGACCGTGGGCCAGGTCGCTGCGAGCCTCTCCCCCGCGTCGGCGGCCGGCTGCCTCAGCCGCCGACGCGGGAGAGCTTGTCGGGGTTGGTGACGGAGAAGACGCCACGTACCCACTTCTTGTTCGGGATCGAGGTCGAGGACGAGGACCGCGAGCGGGCCCCGCGCTCGAACAGGATCGCGGCGGGATCGCCGTTGACCGGCCGGTAGCGGATGTCGAGTCCCGCCGGGACGCCGGCGGCGACCGCGACGAACAGCCGTGCCACGGCGTCGCGGCCGTGCACCGGATGCAGGCTGGTGGCGGGCCCCTTGCCGCCGCCGTCGGTCCACAGGGTGACGTCAAGGGCGAGGACGGCCATCAACCCGCGCAGGTCACCGCCGAGCGCCGCGGTCAGGAACCGTTCGGCCACCTCCTGCTGGAGGCGGGGGTCGGGTGGGAAGCGGGGCCGGCGGGCCTGCACGTGCTCGCGCGCCCGGTGTGCGAGCCAGATGCTCGCGCAGTTGCTCGCGGTGTGTCAGATCGGAGTGCGCTGGTCAGCCGTCACGCCGAGGTCGCGGCGACGCAGAACTCGTTGCCCTCCGGGTCGGCCATCACGATGTGGTGCCCGGCGTGTTCCCGCAGGACGGACCCGCCCGCCTTCACCAACCGCTCCGACTCGGCCCTGATCCGCGCCCACCGCTCGTCGGGGTTGCCATGCCCCGGCACCCGGACGTCGATGTGCAGTCGGTTCTTCGCCGTCTTCGGCTCGGGCACCCTGAGGATGGAGAGCCGGGGCCCGACGCCGTCGGGATCGCACAGCCACACCGCGTCGTCCGCCGAGTCGTCCTCGGGCGGGTCGAAACTCGCGTGCCACTCCTCGCGGGTGCTGAAGGGAGCGGGCGGCGGCTCGTCCACATAACCGAGTGCCGTCTTCCAGAACTCGCCGAGGAGCTTCGCGTCCGCGCCGTCGAGGGTCAGGTCGATCCTGGCTGCCATGGCGGGACGGTACCGCACCCCGCCGACAGCCACGGCGCGCCGAAGGGGCGGCCGGGGCTGAGCCCGGAGATTCGCCGGACCCGGCCTACCCGGCCAGGTGGACCAGTCCCAGCGTCGTCGTGTCCCCGATCTCGACACATGCCGTACGGAGCCGGTAGGTGCCCGGCTCCACCTCGACACGGAGGTGACCGGTCGGCTCGGCCTCGTCACCGCTGAGGGCGGCGTCGAACAATTCGGCCGGCCCGTTGGTCGTCCAACTGCCGGCGTCCTCCCAGTCGGCCCTGTCGACCGCGTCGGGAACGAGCCGGACGACCTCGGCCTCGGAGTCCGCGAAGATCCATCGTACGAAGAGACGACGTTCGGGAAGGTAGGTGGTGGTGGCGGGCTCGTCGGCCAGGATCAGCGCCTCGGCGTCACCCACCTGCACGACGCCCGCGTACCCCTCGACCGCGCACGCGCGGCCGTAGTCGCCCCAGGTGTCGAGGTCGTCGGGGTCGAAGTCGTCGGCCGCGCCGCGCCACGCGGACAGGGCCGTCGCCGGTACGACGACCAGCGGCCCACCGGCGCTGTCGATCCAGTGGAGGCGGCCGGCCGGTCCGTGCGTCGCCGCGGGGTCTTCCGGGAGGTCGGACATGCCGCTGATGATCGCATCGGGACGTCCCCCGCCCACCCGGCGCGCGCCGGACATCAGGACCACGTGTCGACGGCAGCCACGACCGGGGCGCGGGCACATTGGCGGCAGGCGCGGGCGGCAGCAGCGATCCTGGTGTGCAGGGCGACGGTCAGCACACCGATGAGTGCGCCGAGCGCCCAGTTCCCGGCCAGCGCCGCCGCGACGGCGAGGGTGAGGGCGCTGGTCACCAGCGCGACGGTGGCGGCGGTGCCGGCCCAGGCGACCATCAGCGGAAGCCGGTGCGGGGTGGGCAGCCGGCGGGCCAGGACGCCGGTGGCGGCCAGCGACGCCCCGGCCAGCAGGGCGGCCGCGGCGGCCACACCACCCAGGTGGGCGGCCAGGACCTGGGCGAGGTGGGGCACGTGCCGGCCCTGGCCCCCGCCGACGACGGTCACCAGGTGCCAACAGGCCAGCAGGAACGGGACGGCGAGGACGACGGCACGGGCGGTGTGGCGGGCCTGGGCGACGGTGAGTTCCTGCTGGAAGGCGGGCGCGACCTCGTCGACACTGCCGAAGTCGCGTACCGCTTGACGAGCGGCACGGTCGTCGGGGGTCGCACCGCAGGCGAGTGCCGCCGCGGCGTCGGTGAGGCCGTCGCGCGCCTCGGTCAGCATCCGGGCCTTGGCGCGGGCCGGGCCGTGCAGCGCGGCCGCCAGGGCCGCGAGATGCTCCTCGATCGGGTCGCGTCCGGGCTCGGCGCGGCGGTCGAGGGCCGTCACGTGGCCGGCCTCGGCGTCGGCGAGGGCTCCAGGACGGCCCCGATCGCGGAGGTGAGTTCGCGCCAGGCCGTGCGCTTGTCGACCAGGGCTCCCCGGCCGGCGTCGGTCAACTCGTAGCAGCGACGGCGGCGCTCGCCGACGGACTGCCAGTCGCTGCGCAGCAACCCGAGCCGTTCCAGCCGGTGCAGGGCCGGATACATGGTGCCCGTACGCAGCTCCAGGGCTCCGCCGCTGCGGTCCCGGACGGCCGCGATGATCGCGTAGCCGTGCAGCGGCCCCTGCTCCAGCGCGGCCAGTAGCAGCGCGTCCAGGTGCCCGCGAACGGCGTCGTCCTTCATCGGTAGGCAGCCTACCCTTCCTGCCGTAGGTGTGCTATCCATTGGTAGCCAATATGTAGGGCACCAACCTAAGGGGAACCGGTGACCAAGCTGCTGCTGTCGGTGCACGTCCTGGCGGCGATCCTGGCGATCGGGCCGATCGCCGTGGCCGCCTCGCTCTTCCCGCGCTACGCCGGCGGCGGAGGCGATCCCGGCGGGCGAGCGCCCCAGATCGCCGCGTTCCTGCACCGCACCTGCCGCGCCTACACGGTCGTCGGCGTGCTCGTCCCCGCCTTCGGGCTCGCCACCGGCGCGCAACTCGGCGTCCTGACCGACGCCTGGCTCCTCACCTCGATCGCGCTCACCGCGATCGCCGCCGCCCTCCTGGCGCTGGTCATCCTCCCCGGCCAACGGCGCCTACTGGCCCCGGCCGACCACGCGACCGTCGACAGCGGAACGCGGGCGGCGGCGAGCCGGCTGGCCATGACCACCGGGATGTTCAACGTGCTCTGGGCGATCGTGGTCGTCCTGATGATCGTCCGTCCCGGCTCCACGACGGGAGTGTGACCGACGTGCGCACCCTGCGGATCGTGGCCGCGGCCGAGGCGATCTCCCTGGTCATCCTGCTGGCCAACCTGGCCACCGTGCACGCCGAGGCGATCAGCGCCCTGGGCGGCCCCGTGCACGGCGCCTCCTACCTCGCCGTCATCGCCTGCACCTGGCTGACCGAAGCCGCCACCCCCGGCGCCCGCTGGCTCGCCGCCATCCCCGGCGTCGGCGGGCTGCTCGCCCTTCGACGCATCCAGCGCTCCCCCGCGCCGGCCACCAGCGACACGGATCCGAGATGACAAGGGCGCAGCCGGGCCGCGCACCGGACGACAGCTACGGACGTGGCGCCCGGTCGGGCTGATGACAGCGCCGCGCCGGCGACAGGCAGGATGGGCGGGTGCCTGCCCCCACTCCCCCGCCGCCGGCCGTGCTGGACGCGGTGCTCGAACGGTTGACCTACGTCAACGAGGAGACCGGCTACACCGTCGCCCGGGTGTCCACCGACCGCGGCGGCGACCTGCTCACCGTGGTCGGGGCGCTGCTCGGAGCCCAGCCCGGCGAGAGCCTGCGCCTGTCCGGCCGATGGTCGTCACACCCGCAGTACGGCCGGCAGTTCGAGGTCCACTCCTACACCACCGTCCTGCCGGCCACGATCCAGGGCATCCGGCGCTATCTCGGCTCGGGACTGGTCAAGGGCATCGGCCCCGTCTTCGCCGAGCGGATCGTCGCCCACTTCGGCCTCGACACCCTGAACGTCATCGAGACCGAACCCGCCCGCCTGGTCGAGGTGCCCGGCCTGGGGCCGAAACGCACCGCGAAGATCACCGCGGCGTGGGAGGAGCAGAAGGCCATCAAGGAGGTGATGGTCTTCCTCCAGGGCGTCGGCGTGTCCACCTCACTGGCCGTGCGGATCTTCAAGCAGTACGGCGACGCCTCCATCACCGTGGTGCGCAACGAGCCGTACCGGCTGGCGGCCGACGTGTGGGGCATCGGCTTCAAGACCGCCGACACCATCGCCCAGGCCGTCGGAATCCCGCACGACAGCCCCCAGCGGGTCAAGGCCGGCCTGCAGTACACCCTGTCCGAGGCCACCGACAACGGCCACTGCTACCTGCCCGACGCCCAACTCGTCGCCGACGCCACCAAGATCCTCAACGTGCCCGGCGACCTCGTCACCGCCTGCCTCGACGAGCTCGTCAGCGAAGAGGGCGTGGTCCGCGAGACGCTGCCCGGACCGGACGGCGAACCGACGTCGGCGGTGTACCTGGTGCCGTTCCACCGCGCCGAGCAGTCCCTGGCCGGCTCGCTGCTACGGCTGCTGCGCGACCGCGCCGACCGGCTGCCCCACTTCAACGGCGTCGACTGGGGAAAGGCGCTGGCCTGGTTGAAGGCCCGCACCGGCACCGAGCTCGCCCCCGAGCAGGAACAGGCGGTCCGGCTCGCCCTCACCTCCAGGGTCGCCGTGCTCACCGGCGGACCCGGCTGCGGCAAGAGCTTCACCGTCCGCTCCGTCGTCGAACTCGCCGCCGCGAAGAAGGCCAAGGTCACCCTCGTCGCGCCGACCGGCCGCGCCGCCAAGCGACTGTCCGAGCTGACCGGGCATCCCGCGGCCACCGTGCACCGGCTGCTGCAGCTACGCCCCGGCGGAGAGGCCAGCCACGACCGGGACAATCCCCTCGACGTCGACCTCCTCGTCGTCGACGAGGCGTCCATGCTCGACCTCATCCTGGCCAACAAGCTCGTCAAGGCCGTCCCGCCCGGCGCGCACCTGCTGCTCGTCGGCGACGTCGACCAACTCCCCTCCGTCGGCGCCGGCGAGGTCCTGCGTGACCTGCTCGCCGCCCCGGCCATCCCCCGCGTCCGGCTGACGCAGATCTTCCGCCAGGCCGCGGAGTCCGGGGTCGTCAGCAACGCCCACCGCATCAACGCCGGCAAGCCGCCCCTGCTCCAGGGCCTGAACGACTTCTTCCTGTTCGCCTGCGACGACACCGAGGCCACCGCGACCCTGACCGTCGACGTCGCCTGCGCCCGCATCCCCGCCCGCTTCGGCCTCGACCCGCGCCGCGACGTCCAGGTCCTCACCCCCATGCACCGCGGTCCCGCCGGCGCCGCGGCCCTGAACACGCTGCTGCAACAGCGCCTCACCCCGGCCCGCGACGGGCAACCCGAGCGCCGCGCGGGCGGGCGGGTGTTCCGCGTCGGCGACAAGGTCACCCAGATCCGCAACAACTACGACAAGGGCCAGGCCGGCGTCTTCAACGGCACCGTCGGCATCGTCACCGCCCTGACCCCCGAGGAGCAGACCCTCACCGTACGCACCGACGAGGACGAGAACATCGACTACGACTTCGACGAACTCGACGAACTCGCCCACGCGTACGCCATGACGATCCACCGCTCGCAGGGCTCCGAGTACCCCGCCGTGGTCATCCCCCTGACCACCAGCGCCTGGATGATGCTGCAACGCAACCTGCTCTACACCGCCGTCACCCGCGCCAAGCAGCTCGTCGTCCTCGTCGGGTCCCGCCGTGCCCTCGCCGCCGCCGTCCGCACCGTCGGCGCCGGACGCCGCCACACCGCCCTCGACCACCGCCTCGCCTGAGCGCCCTGTCCACCTGGCGATCGTCAGTCGGCGCGACTCGGCGCCCGACGACCTGGCGACGGCCTGCCCCGCTGTCAGCCTCCGCCCATCTGCGCAGACGCCTTGCTCAGTCGGAGCACGATCTGGCCGGAACCTGGCGTCGCATCATCCGCGGGGAGAGCAAGTCCTGGGTCGCATTCGCCCACGGCACCTGCGTCGTGTTGCCGGACCCCGAACCCGGTGTTGACCTCGCCGCCCAGGCCGTCGACATCCTGCGGGAGTACAGCCCCGTCTACGCCGGCTCACCTGCCGGAGACTTCGGCACCATCACCCTCGATCCCGGTCCCGGATGGGTGGTCTACGGCCACCACAACGACGTGCTCACCTACGTAGGACCCGACGAGGTCTCCGACACCAGCGATCTGGCCGTAGGTCTGCACGGACGCCGCAAGCGAGACAAGGACGGCCACGAGCTCGACGTCGTACCCGTCGAGGACAAGCGGGCCCGGTAGCTCGGGCCGAGGCTTCGTCGTCAGACGGTGCGGCCGCTGCCTCGCCACCTGCGGTTGAGCGCGCCATCAGGGACCCGGACGCTGGATCTACGCACCTCGGGACACGTCGAGGCGGAACAGTTCGGCGGCGTTACGCCACGCGACCCGCTCGGCCAGCTCCGCGTCGAGGTCGGCGGCGAGCACCGCCCCGAAGGCCGCGGCCGGGTCGATGAGGGTGGCGTCGGTGCCGAAGAGCAGCCGCCGCGGGTCGACGGCCGCCGCCACGGCGGCGAAGCGGCCCGCCTCGGTGTGCGAGAAGCACGGCTCCAGCCAGAGCCGGTCCACCGAGTTGGCCGCCTCGATGGCGTGCCGCCAGCCGTTCGCGCCCATGTGTCCGGCGATGGCCCGCAGCCCGGGGATGTCCGCGACGGCCTGGGCGAGGTCGAGCGGCGTCGCGTCCCACGTGTGCACGAGGGCGGGCAGGTCGTGCGCGGCGACGAGTTCCAGCGCCGCCCGGGCCTGCGGGGAGTTCGCCGGCGAGCCGGTGTAGTCGGTGTGGATCTTGACGCCGACGAACCGGCCGGTGGGGAGCAGTTCGCGCAGGTCCCGTTCGGCGTCGCCGAGCCGGCGCGGGTTGACCGTCAGGTAGCCGAGCAGCCGGTCGTTGGCCTCCAGGACCCGGGCCATCGCCCGGTTGCCGGCGGCGACGTCGTAGATGACCGCCTCGGTGGCGGAGACGACGGCGAGGTCGATGCCGTAGCGGTCCATCACCGCGAGGTTGGTGGCGACCGACCCGACGTCCATGCTGAAGAACCACGGCCCCCAGTGGGCGTGCACGTCGATGATCATGCCTGGCCCTCCAGGATCCGGCGGGCGTTGCCGCCCGCCACGGCCGCCACCTCGGCCGGCCCGAGGCCGCCGCGGGACAGCCGCAGTCGCGGCACGACCGGCTCGTAGAACGGGGTGCGGGAGCCGTAGAGCAGGCGCTCGACGCCGACGTGGGCGGCGACGGTCTCCAGCGCGTCGGGCGAGTTGAGCAGCCGGGTGGAGGTGTGGAAGCCGGGCTCGTCGCGGGCCGCCACCACGAAGTCGCCCAGGTGGTAGAAGTGCGTGTCGAGGAAGACCACGGTCGCGCCGCGCAGCGGCCGCCAGAACCGGCGGACGTCCCCGCCGGCCAGGATGACCAGACCGGCCTCGGCGGCGCGGCGGGCGACGTGCCGCACGGACGGGAAGTCCGGCTCGACGCGTTGCTCGTCGGGGAAGAGGCGCACCGCCCGGAAACCACGCTCGGCGAGGCGGACGACCTCCCGCTCGGCGCCGAGCGGATCCCGCAGGTCGAGCGCGCCGACCGGCAGGACGGTGGGGCCGGCCAGGGCGGCGGCCTCGTCGTTGCCGCTGGGCACGTCGAACAGGGCCGCCCGCAGGCTGGCCACGGCCGCCCGCGCGATGCCGTTCGCGCCCAGGGTGGCCGCGACGTGCCGGGGCTCGCCGGTGGGGCCGGGCCGGTCGGCGTACCGGCCGACGAGGACGTCGACGTCGAAGGTGACCGGCGGCAGGTCGGCCGCGACGAACGGGTTGGCGCTCACCGCTGCCTCGCCACCGTGAGCACCCGGTCGCGGTCGCCGTCGGGCAGCGCCGGGCCGTACGCGTCGACGGCGTGGCTGGCGGGGATGCGGCCCTCGTCGGCGGCGATGTGGAGCATCCGCTGCACGTACCCCTCCATCGGGTCGGTGAAGGTGACCTCGGCGAGCCGGTCGAGGCGGGCGGAGGCGGCGACGAAGTCGTCGTGCTTGCCGTCGGCGTACGCCCGCAGGACCGCGGCGGTGACCGGCACGGCGGCGGCGGCGAGGCCGACCAGGGCGGCCTGCGCCCCCCACATCAGCGACGGCCCGAACATCCGGTCCTCGCCGGTGACGGCGAGGCGGTCGGCGCGGTGCGCCGCCGCCAGGGCGGCCTGGCAGGCGAGCGCGTCGTGCAGCCGGGCCACCTTCACCCCGGCGACGCCGGGATGCGCCAGCAGGGCGGCCAGCCTCGACGCGGCGTACGGCCGGGTGTAGAGGTCGAAGGCGAGCATCGGCAGGCCGGCGGCGCGCCAGACGGCGTCGTGGTGGGCGAGCGCGTCACCGTCGACGGGGAAGACGAGGACGCCGGCCGCGCCGAGGTCGGCGGCGCGGGCGGCCTGCGCCGCCACGTCGTCGGTGTGCTCGCCCGGCCGGCCGCCCACGCCGACGACCACGGGGACGCCGGTGTCGACGGCGTGGCGGACGACCAGGTCGCGGGTCGCCGGGTCGAGGTGGGGGCCGCGGCCGGTGTGGGCGCACACGGCGAGGGCGTCCGCGCCGTCGGCGACCAGGCCGCGCAGGTACCGGTCGAGCACCGCGGCGTCGACGACCCGGTCGGTGTCCATCGGGGTGGCGGTGGCGGCGACCAGCCGCCAGCGCAGCCGGTCGCGCAGGGCCGCGGCGGCCGGCGCGATCACGGGGCCACCGCCGCGCGGACGGCGTCAGCGATCTCGTCGACGTGCGCGTCGGTGTACCGCTCGTTCCAGTCGATCACCAGCAGGGTCTGCGCGATGAGCCGTTCGGCGACCGGGAACGCGCCGGGCCCGTACGTCGGCAGCCGGTCGGCGGGCGGCACGGTGAGCGGGAACCGGGAGGTGCCGTAGACGGGGGCCTCGGTCAGCGCCGGCGCGCAGTGCAGCGGCTGGTCGAGGTAGCCGGCGCGGGCGGGGATGCCGGCGGCGGCGAGCTTCCCGGCCACCTCGTGGTTGGTCAGCGGCGGGTCGAGCACGATCGGGAACAGCCACCAGGCGTGTGCGTCGGGATCCGCCGGCAGGTGGACGCCGGGCAGGTCGGCCAGCGCGGCGGCCAGCCGTCGGGCGGTGCGCCGCCGGTCGGCCAGCACCCCGGGCAGCTTCGCCAGTTGGGCGCGGGCGACGGCGCCGGCGAGTTCGGTCATCCGGTAGTTCAGGCCGAGGCCGACGTGCCGGCGGGCCTCGTCGCGCGGCCAGCCCTTGTCGGCGAAGAGCCGCATCCGGCGGGCCAGCACCGCGTCGTCGGTGACGGCGAGGCCCCCGTCGCCGCAGGTGATGTGCTTCCACTGCTGCAGGCTGAAGCAGCCGATCGCGCCGGCCGTGCCGGCGAGGGTGCCGTCGGGGTAGCGGGTGAGCCACGCCTGGGCGCAGTCCTCGATCAGCGGCACGCCGGCGGAGTCGGCGACGGCGCGCAGGTCGGCGGCGGCGCCGAACAGGTGCACCGCGAGGATCGCCCTGGTGCGCGGCCCGATCGCGGCGGCGACGGCCGCCGGGTCCAGGTTGCCGGTGTACGGATCGACGTCGGCGAACACCGGCACGGCGTTCTGCGCGAGAATGGGCGCGACCGTGCCGAAGTCGCTGATCGGAGACGTGATGATCTCGTCGCCCGGGTCGGGCGCGACGGCCGCGACGGCCAGGTGCAGGGCTGCGGTTCCGGAACTGGCGGCCACGGCGTGCGACACTCCGTGGCGGTCAGCCATCTCGCGCTCCAGGGCGCGGACCTCCGCGCCCCAGACCGAGCTGAGCATGCCCGACTGGAGCACCCGGCTGACCGCGGCCAGCTCCTCCGCGCCGATCGTCCGGCCGCTGGCGTCGGCCATGCTCGGAAACGACACGCACCCTCCCAGGGCTACAGTAATACCGGGCCTGACCGTAATCTTGTGCTGCGCACAACGCAACCCCGACAGGAGGCAGCGGTGACCATTGAGATCGGGGTCGTCGGTCCGCACGACCTGGTCGACGACGTGGCCGCCACCTGCGAGGAGCAGCCCGGCGTCAACGCCCGGCGGCTGCACTACGACCACGAGTCGCAGGCCCCGGCGATCGTGGAGGCGCACGCCGGTCAGGTGGAGGCGTGGCTGTTCACCGGCGTCGTGCCGTACACCCTGGCCCGGGAGGCGAACCTGCTGCACCGGCCGGCGGTCTTCGTCGACTACACCGGCGCGACCCTGCTCCAGGCCGCCGTGCGGCTGCTGCGCGACGGGCACGACGTCACCCGCATGTCGATCGACACCGTCACCGGCGCCGATGTGGCCGGCACCTTCGGCGAGGCCGACCTGCCGGTGGACCGGGTCCGGTCGCTGCCGTACCGCAGCGGGCTGAGCTCCGACGACGTGGTCGCCTTCCACCGCCGCCAGCGCAAGTCCGGCGCGGACGTCGCCGTCACCTGCATCAGCTCGGTGTACGAGGTGCTGCGCCACGAGATGCCGGCGTTCCGCCTCGCCCCGTCGAACCACTCGGTGCGCACCGCGCTGCGCCAGCTGATGCTGCACGTCGGCAGCCAGGCGCAGGAGGACGCCCAGATCGCGCTCGGGCTGGCCAACCTGTCGGACGGCGACGAGGGGCTGCTCAAGGAGGTGGCCGGGCTCGGCGGCACCGTCGCGCGGTTCGCCCCCGACACGTACCTCATCGTCACCACCCGCGGGCCGCTGCACGACGCCACCGGCGGCTTCACCGCGCTGCCGATGCTGCGCCGCCTCGCCGACCGGCACGACACCGTGCAGATCGGGTTCGGGCTGGGCCGCAGCGCCGCCGAGGCGGAGAACCTGGCCCGCCGCGCCCTGAGCCGGGCCCGCCGGGTCGGCGCCACCACGGCCGTGCTGTCGCTGCGCGGCGAGACCGACATCGTGCTGGAGTCGACCGCGCCGGCCCCGCCGCCGGCCGAGGTGAACCTGGCGGTCATCGCCCAGCGGGTCGGCCTGTCGGTGCCCACCCTGCTGCGGCTGCGCGAGGTGCGCACGGCGGTCGGCGACGAGCCGCTGACCAGCCGGGAGGTCGCCGACCAGCTCAGCGTGCAGCAGCGCACCGCCCGGCGCATGCTGCACCGCCTGGAGCTGGCCGGCCTGGCGGAGCGGACCGGCAACCTCGCCTCCGGCGCCAGCGGCCGCCCGCTGACCCTCTACCGCCTGACGCTCTGACCGCTCGCCCGCCCCTGTGCCGGGCGGGCGGTTTCGGGGCCGGCGGCGGAGACCTGCCGCGCCGCCGACCCCGCGAGGTTGTCGGGACCGGTCAGGCCAGCCACTCGTCCAGGTGCGCGGCCACGAAGTCGTCGTCGCGCAGGTGCGGGTACGCCCGGTGCACCCGGTCGAGCTCGGCCAACTGCCCCGGGGAGAGTTCCTCGGCCGGGTCCAGGCACCACCGGCCGGCCAGCAGGCCCTGCCGCCGCAGCACCTCGTGGATGCCCGGGATGCAGCCGTGGTAGCCGTTGGCGGCGTCGAAGATGGCGGCGTTGGCGTCGGTGAGGTGGCCGTCGAGGGTGAGCAGCCGGCGCAGCGCGGCGTCGTCGCCGGCGCGGGCCCGGTGAGCGTCGTCGAGCAGCGTCACCGCGGTGTTCGCCCAGACCGCCCACTGGCCGAGCAGCCCACCGACGAACTCGACCTCGACGGGCCGGCCGTCCACGATGACCCGGTGCGGGGCCACGAGGTCGGCGAGGATGTGGTCGTCGTTACCGGTGTAGAGGGCGAGGTCGCCGTTGCGGCCGGCCGCGCACACGCCGTGCAGCACGTCGAGGGTGCGGTAGCGGTCGAAGGGCGCCACCTTGATCCCGACCACCGACTCGAGGGCGGCCAGCCGGGCCCAGAAGCCCCGGGACAGCTCCCGGCCGCCGACAGCCGGTTGCAGGTAGAAGCCGATCACCGGCAGCACCTCGCCGACCGCGCGGGCCCGCTCAACGAGGGCGTCCTCGTCGAGCGGCGCGTACGGCGACAGCAGCACCATGTGGTAGCCGAGCGAGGCGGCCAGTTCCGCCTCGGCGACCGCCTGGGCGGTGTCCCCGCAGGCGCCGGCGACCAGCACGGCGTCCGAGCCGGCCGCGGTCTCGGCGGCCAACTCCAGCACCGGGGCGAGCAGGCCGACCTTCGGGTCGTGGATGGCGAACTGGGTGGTGTGCACGCCGACGGCGATGCCGCCCGCGCCGGAGGCCAGGTAGTAGCGGGTCAGCGCGCGCTGCCGACGCTCGTCGAGCCGTCGGTCGGCGTCCAGGGCGAGCGGGTGCGCGGGGATGACGCAGCCGCGCCGGAACCGGGCCAGGGCCGTGGTCTGTCGGGTGCTCGATGCGGTCAACACGGTCTCTCCTAGAAGTTGCCGTCGCGGCGCTGGAAACCGGTCGGCTTGCCGAGCAGGGGTTGGCCGTCGGCGACCCAGTCCGCCGTCAGGTCGATCAGCTCGGCGACCGGCACGTCGGGGTAGCCGAAGAGCCGGTGGCAGAGCTGGGCGTTGGACAGCAGCGCGGTCGGCGCCTCGGTGCCGGTGAAGACCGGCTCGCGGCCCAGCCGGGCGGCGAGCGCGGTGGCGACCTGACGGACCGAGACCAGCTCCGGCCCGGTCAGGTTCAACACGAACGGCGGTGTCCGCGTGTGGTGCAGGGCCCGCAGGGTGACCTCGTTGGCGTAGCCCTGCCAGACGATGTTGGCGTGCCCCATGGTGAGGTCCACGGGGTCGCCGGCGTGCACGGCGCGGGCGATGTCGACGAGGACGCCGTAGCGCATCTCGACGGCGTAGTTGAGCCGGATCAGGGCCAGCGGGGTGTCGTCGCGCAGCGCGAAGTGGGTGAGGATGCGTTCGCGGCCCAGGCAGGACATGGCGTACTCGCCGACCGGCTGGACCGGGGTCCGCTCGACGCAGCCGCCGGAGGTCACCGGGACCAGCGGGTAGACGTTGCCGGTGCTCAGGGCCACGAGGCGCGAGCCGGCGAAGCGCTGCGCGACCCGCCCGGGCAGGTAGGCGTTGGTGGCCCAGGTGGCGTGCTCCCGGCCGGAGGTGCCGAACTTCGCCCCGACCAGGAAGACCACGTTCGCCGCGTCGGGCAGCGCGGCCAGGGCGGCGTCGTCGGTGACGTCGGCCTCGACCACCACGGCGCCCTCGTCGCGCAGCGCGTCGGCGAGCCCCGCCTCGGAGAAGCGGGACACGGCGATCACGCGGGCGCCGGTGCCCGCCGCGGCGACGCCGCGCAGCGCCAGCCGGACCAGGCTGGGCCCCAGCTTGCCGCCCGCCCCGAGGATCAGGATGTCCCCGTCGAGCTTGCGCAGGTCGTCCACCAGGACGTCCCGCGGGCGCGAGAGCCGCTCCTCCAGTTCCGCCACCGTACGCATGCCAGTCACGCCCCTTCCGAAGTAACGGTCATGACCGTAACCTCCGACCGGAGGGGCGTCAAGGCACCCGACGCGCGGATCGGGCCGGCGGGGATCAGGCCATGGCGCGCGCCGAGGCGAGGACGTCCAGGACCGCGCGGGTCTGCGCCCACGGCACCGGGCTCGGCGCGCCCCGCACCATGCCCACGAAGGCGTCGATGGTGGCCCGGTAGCCCAGCTCATCGGCCCCGCCGCGCAGCACCACCCGGCGCTCCCCCGCGGCGGTGTGCACCGTGACCTCGTACGCCTCGCCCTCGCTGACCCCGAGCACCTCGACCGTGCCGGGCACCCCGTCGTCCCACTGCACGGCCAGCAGCCCGGTGTCCTCGGAGCGCAGCCCCCGGTGCCGGCGCACGGTGCGGGCGGCCCCGACCAGCCGCACCGCCGGCCCGAGCAGCGCGACCAGCAACTCGACCCCGTGCAGGCCCATCATGACCAGGGTGCCCCCGCCGACCGCCGGATCGTCCTGCCACGGGTTGTAGCCGGTGGCCCAGAGACCGACGTCGTGCCGGACGGTGGCGCGCACCGACAGCACCTCCTCGCGCGGCACGTCGAAGGCGACGAACTCCGGCGCGAAGCGCAGCACCGACGAGGTCAGCACCAGCTCGGGCGCCCGCGCCACGACGCGCTCCAACCGCTCGAGCTGCCCGGCGGTGGCGGCGGCCGGCTTGTTGACGAAGCAGGGCAGCTTGTGCTGCAGCACCTGGGCCAGCGCGTCCGGCACGTCCGAGGTGGGGACGGTGAGCACCACACCGTCCGGGCCGGTCGCCAGCAGCGCGGCCAGGTCCGGCGCCACGACCGCGTCCGGTTGCTCGGCCCGGAACCGCGCCAACCGCTGCGGATCGGGCTCCCACACGACCAGCTCCGCGTCGTCGCGCAGGGTGCGGGCGTCGGTGTAGGGGTGACTGGTGGCCAGTCCGGCGAGGGCGATGCGCATGAGCGCAGAGGCTACTCATCCGGCCTCCCGCCGCGCCAGGGCAGGTCAGCGCCGCTCAGCCGGTGCGATCGAGGTCCTCCGGTCGCACCTCGTGGCGCAACGGCTCCCCGCGGAGGAACCGGTCGATCTCGGCGACGACGATGCCGGCGGCGCGCCGCCGCGACCCGAGAGTCCCCGCCGCCTCGTGCGGGGTGAGCAGCACGTTCGGCAGCCGGCGCAACGCGTGGTCCACCGGCAGCGGCTCGGCGTCGAACACGTCCAGCGCGGCGTCGATCCGCCCGGTGCGCAGCACCGCCAGCAGCGCGGCCTCGTCCACCAGGGCCGAGCGGGCGGTGTTGACCAGCAGCGCGCCGTCGGGCAGCAGGGCCAGCTCGCGCGCGCCGATCATCCCGACCGTCTGCGGCAGCACCGGCGCGTGCAGGGACACCACGAGGCTGCGGGCGAGCAGGTCGTCCAGGCCGACCCGTTCGACGCCGAGCACCTCGGCGTCGGCGTCGGAGAGGTACGGGTCGGCCACCAGCACCCGCGCGCCGAGCGCCCGGACGAGGCCGAGGTAGGCCCGGCCGGTCCGGGACGCGCCGACGACCCCGACCGTCGCCCCGCGCAGCTCCCGCCGGGGCGGCGCGGCCTTCGCGGTCGCCCAGTCGACCCCGGTCCGCAGCGCGTGGTCGAAGCGGTGCAGCCCGTGCAGCAGGGCGAGGGTCAGCGCGAGAGCCTGCTCCCCCACCGCGTACGCCATCGCGCCGCCGGCCTGGGTGACGCGCACGCCCCGGGCGAAGCTCTCGGCGGTGACGAACGGTTTGACGCTGGCCCCGGTGTGCGCGAGCAGCCGCAGCCGGGGGGCGGCGGCGAGCACCGCCGCCGACAGCGGCGCGCACCCCCAGCCGGTGACGACGACGTCGGCGTCGGCGAGCAGCCGGGCCAGGGTGGCCTCGTCGCCGACGTCGGCGCCGGCCGTCGGCAGCCGCACCTCCCCCAGCCGGCGCAGCGCCGCCCAGGCGTCGGCGTCGAAGAACAGCTCGCGGACCTCCGGCGACGCCGCCACCGCGATGACGCTCACCCCTTGATACCCGTGGTGGAGACGCCCTCCTGGAAGTAGCGCTGCCCGATCAGGTACGCCATGAAGATCGGCACGAACGCCACCACGGACCCGGCGAGCAACATGTTCAGCGCCACGTTCTCCTGCTGCAGCGAGGCGATGCCGGTGGTGAGGGTACGCATGTCGAGGCTCTGCCCGACGATGAGCGGCCACAGGAAGTCGTTCCAGTGCCACAGGAAGACGAACACGCCGAGCGTGGCGAGGATCGGCTTGATCAGCGGCAGCACGATCGAGACGTACACCCGCCACTCGGAGCAGCCGTCGAGGCGGGCCGCCTCGAACAGCGAGTCGGGCAGCGACGCGATGAACTGTCGCATGAGGAACACCGCCTGGGCGTTGGCCAGGGTCGGCACGATCATGCCCCAGTAGGTGTCGACGCCGTTGAGCTCGCTGATGATGATGAACGTCGGGATCATCGTGACGTGGTACGGCACCATCAGCATCGCCAGGAACGACCAGAACATGGTCTCCTTGCCCGGGAAGCGCTTCTTGGCGAAGGCGTAGCCGGCCATCGAGGCGAACAGCAGCACGCCCACGACCGACACCACCGAGTAGACGACGGTGTTCCACATCCAGCGCAGCACGCTCTTGGCGCCGATCACCTGGTCGTACGCCTCGGTGGAGAACGGCCAGGGCAGCAGGCTGTCGGGGAACGTCACGGGCCCGGTCGGCTTGAACGACAGCACGACCATCGCGTAGAAGGGGAACAGCGTGACCGCCGCGCCGACCAGCAGCAGCGCGGTGCGTCCGACCAACCAGCCCCGGCTGGCCCTGCCGGGTCGGTACGGCCGCCGGGAGCCCCTGGGCGCCGTCGGCGCAGCGGGGACGGCGGTGGCCGGCGCCGTGATCGTGTCCGTCATTCTTCCCTCCCGAGGGTCAACCGCTGGATCAGCGCCACGATGATCGTCATGACGAACAGGGCGACCCCGATGGCGCTGGCGTAGCCCAGGTCGAAGTACTTGAAGCCCTGGTCGTAGAGGAGGTAGACGATGCTGTAGCTGGAGCGGACCGGGCCACCGCCGGTCATCACGTAGATCATGTCGAAGACCTGGACCGACACGGTGGTCTCGATGATGGCCACGAAGAACAGCGCGGGCCGCAGCTGGGGCAGCGTCACGTACCGGAAGCGCTGCCAGGCGGAGGCGCCGTCGGTCAGCGCGGCCTCCTCCAGCTCCGCCGGGATGTCCTGCAACCGGGCGAGCAGGATGAGCATGCCGTAGCCGAAGCGGGACCAGACCGAGACCAGCACCAGCGCGGGGACCACCAGCACGCTGTCGGCGAGCCAGGAGCCGGCCGGCAGCCCGATCGCGCCCATCGCCCGCGACCACGGCCCGTCCTCGGCGAAGACCCAGGTGAAGACCACGCCGGCCAGGACCAGGCTGGTCACCACCGGCAGGAAGAAGATGGACCGGAAGAGCTTCGCGCCACGGAAGGCCCGGCGGGTCAGCAGCGCCATGCCGAGCGAGGCCAGCATCGACAGCGGTACGGACAACACGGTGAACAGCACCGTCACCCGCAGCGCCGACCAGAACGTGGGGTCGTCGACGAGCCGGCGGAAGTTCTCCAGCCCGACGAAGCCCGTGTCGCCGCCGACGGTGTAGTCGGTGAAGCCGAGGACCACCCCGGCGATCGCCGGCCCGAACCGGAAGACGACGAAGAGCAGCAGGAACGGCAGGACGAACAGCAGCGCCGTGCCGGCCTCGCGGGCGGAGGGACGGCGCACGCGTACGCGCTGGCGGCGGCTCCCCGGTAGTGCAACCATCTGACAACCTTTCTCGGCGGGGGGGGGGGGGGGGGGGGGGGGGGGGGGGG
>NZ_JBPQTP010000042.1:0-49953 GCF_051386395.1 Micromonospora sp. URMC 106 | reverse complement strand
CCCCCCGGCCACCCCCGCCGACCGCGCCCTGGCCTCCTGACCCGCGCCCGTCGGCTACCGCCCGCCGTCAGGCGG
This sequence comes from Micromonospora sp. URMC 106, assembly GCF_051386395.1. Lineage (NCBI taxonomy): Bacteria > Bacillati > Actinomycetota > Actinomycetes > Micromonosporales > Micromonosporaceae > Micromonospora > Micromonospora sp. URMC 106. Next base: position 49,878 of record NZ_JBPQTP010000042.1, on the reverse strand, counting down.
CGACCGGCTCGCGGGGAGCGGCGGCCGGGCTCTTGGCCTTCTGGGCGTACATGTCGACGTACTCGCGGCCGGAGAGCTCCATCACCTCGTACATGATCTCGTCGGTCACCGCGCGCTCGACGAACCGGTCACCGGCCATCCCCGCGTAGCGCGAGAAGTCCAGCGGCGCGCCGAACCGGATCCGCACCCGGGCGATCTTCGGGATCAGCTTGCCCGGCGGCTGGATCTCGTCGGCGTTGAGCATCGCCATCGGCACCACGGGGGCGCCGCTCTCCAGGGCCAGCCGGGCGACGCCGGTCTTGCCGCGGTAGAGCCGGCCGTCGGGCGAGCGGGTGCCCTCGGGGTAGATGCCGGCGATGCCGCCGGCGCGGAGCACCCGCAGCTGGGTGTCCAGCGCCGCCCTCGCCGCCCGGCCGCCCGAGCGGTCGACCGGAATGGTGCCGGAGCCGACGAAGAACATCTTCGTCAGCCAGCCCTTGACGCCCTTGCCGGTGAAGTACTCCGCCTTGGCGATGAACGTCACCCGCCGCTTGACGATCAGCGGCGTGAAGATCGAGTCGGAGAACGACAGGTGGTTGCTGGCGAGGATCACCGGGCCGGTGTCGGGCACGTGGTGCAACCCCTCGACCTGCGGGCGGAAGACCAGCCTCAGCAGCGGGCCGAGGAGGACGTACTTCATCAGCCAGTACAGCACCGGCGTCCTTTCCCAGAGTGGTCGCGACGCCACCGCGGTCGCGGTCGTGGGATGAGCCTACGAACCCGATGCCTGCCGCCACAACGGGCTCCCGGCCCGCCACGGCAGGGTCCATCCCGGACGCCGGGCCCGACCGGCGGGGACGTTCCGGGCCCTGCTCCAGCGCTCGCGGCGCCGCACATCAGCCCCACCACCACCGCCCGGAGGTACGTGAGCCGGCTGCTGGCCGAGCCGGACGCCCGGGACCGGTCACCGCTCGTCGTGGTGGCGTTCGAGAGCGGCCGGGGCCGGGCCCGACCCGGGCTGACCGGGCGGCCGACCGGGCCCGGTTGGCCAGCATTCAGCAAGAACGGACATAGAGCCCTCGGTCCCGACCTGCGGCAGGGCGCTGACTTCGTACGCCGCGCCACAAGGCACTCCCGGAACCGGGTCCCGACGTGTCACGATTCAAGGCACGGCGTCCGGGGCGGCGCCGAGGGGGCTCAGGCGACCGCGCCGCGGGCGCGTGATGAGGAGGATGTCCGGTGTCAGCGGGTGGTGCCCGCCGGGGACGGCGGGACAACGGGCTCGACGCGAGCGAGTACGCCGTCGCCGGCGACGTGGATCCGCGCGTCGGCGAACACCTCCTCGACGTCCTCGCCGCCGGCGGGATCGCCGCCTACCTGCAACCCTCGGCCGACCTGAACCCGGTGACCCGCACCACCACCGTCCCCGCCCGCCCCGTCGACCGGCTCTACGTCGACCGCTCGCACCTGACCACCGCCCGGGACTACCTGACCCAGCTCGCCGACGAGACCTCCACCGAGCGGCCCCGCGACGCCGAGCCGGACATCGACGCCGAGTGGGCGCGGATCGTCGCCGGATTCCACACCACCCCCGCGCCGGGCGACAACCCGTGGCCCGCCGCGGAGGACGTGGACGACCCGCCGGGGCCGGCCACGGGCCCGGTGACCCTCGGCGCGCCGGACGAGCCGTCCGGGCCGACCGCGACCGACGTGCGGCGGCTGCCGTACGCCGCGGACATCTCGGGGATCTCCGTCGGCCGGGCCCGTCAGGACGAGCCGTCGCTGCTGGACGGGCTGGACACCTTCGGCGCGGACCTGCCCGACGACGACGAGGCGGACGACGAGCGTTACACCCCGCCGCCGCCCCCGCCCCTGCCGCGCTTCTCCAAGTACACGGTGGTCGGCGTGCTGGCGATCGTGGTCGGCTTCGTGCTGTTCCTGTTCCCGTCGGTCTTCCCGATCGCCGACCCCTCGGTGGTGAACCTGTTCGGCTTCACCGGCATCCTCGCCGGTTTCGTCGCGCTGATCTGGCGGCTGCGCCCCGGCGGCGACGAGGACCACGACCCCGACGACGGCGCGGTCGTCTGACCGACGCCCCGGCCCCCGGCGTACGCTCCCCTCGATACCGGCTCGGGTCGCGGGCGCGCGGTGCCCGCATCTCGGGACGAGCGCCGCCCCACGCCGCAGACGTAACAGTGGTGTAACTTACTGTCAGTAGGAATACCGCTGTCCGTCACTCCCCTCCCTGACTGCCCGGTTGTTCCTCGCTCGCGGCGGTCACCCCCCTGCGATCGGAATGCCCGATATGCGACAGAGTTCCCTCGTAGTGGTCGCCAACCGCCTGCCCATCGACGACGGTGCGGCCCCCGACGGCGCGTGCGAATGGCGCCGGAGCCCCGGCGGCCTGGTCAGCGCCCTGCACCCCCTGCTGCGACACACCCCGGCGACCTGGGTGGGCTGGGCCGGCGGCACCGGGCCGGCGCCCGACGTGCCCGACGTCGACGGCGTCCGCATGCACACCGTGCCGCTCAGCGGCGACGACCTGCGCGACCACTACGAGGGCTTCGCCAACGCCACCCTCTGGCCGCTCTACCACGACTCCGTCGAGCAGCCGCAGCACCACCGGCGCTGGTGGGAGGCGTACCAGCGGGTCAACCAGCGGTTCGCCGAGGCGACCGCCCAGGTGGCCGAGCCCGGCGCGGTCGTCTGGGTGCAGGACTACCACCTGCAACTGGTGCCCGGCCTGCTCCGGGCGCTCCGGCCGGATCTGCGCATCGGCTTCTTCCTGCACGTGCCGTTCCCGCCCCCCGAGCTCTTCATGCAGCTGCCCCGCCGCGCCGAGCTGCTGCGCGGCATGCTCGGCGCCGACCTCGTGGGCTTCCAGCGGGCCCAGGCCGCGCACAACTTCGCCCAGCTCGTCGCCAAGGTGCTCGAACTCCCCGCCACCGACCGCCGGATCGCCGTCGACGACCGGGTGGTCCGGATCGGCGCCTTCCCCGTCTCCATCGACACCACCGAGATGGCCGCGCTCGCCGCCCGGCCGGACGTGGCCGACCGGGCCCACCGGCTGCGCCACGACCTGGGCAGCCCCGAGCAGGTCATCCTCAGCGTCGACCGGATGGACTACACCAAGGGCATCGAGCAACGACTCAAGGCGTACAGCGAGCTGCTCGCCGCCGGGCACGTCAAGGTGCGCGACACCGTGCTGGTGCAGGTGGCCGTGCCGACCCGGGAACGGGTCGGGCAGTACCAGATCCTCCGCGAGCGGGTGGAGCGCGAGGTCGGGCGGATCAACGGCGAGTTCGGCCGGGTCGGCGAGCCGGCGATCCACTACCTGACCCAGCCGTTCGACCGCGCCGAACTGGCCGCCCTCTACCGGGTCGCCGACGTGATGGCGGTGACCCCGCTGCGGGACGGCATGAACCTCGTCGCGAAGGAGTACGTCGCCGCCCGGGTGGACGACACGGGCGCCCTGCTGCTCAGCGAGTTCGCCGGCGCCGCCGCCGAGCTGCCGCAGGCGTACCTGGTCAACCCGCACGACCTGGAGGGGCTCAAGCAGGGGCTGCTCTCGGCGCTGCGGGCCAGCCCCGACGACGTCGGCGCGCGGATGCGGGCCATGCGGGCGCACTTGCACCGGCACGACATCCGGGCCTGGGCCCGCTCCTACCTCTCCACCCTCGACGAGAGCGGCTCGCTGCTGACCCGGCTGGGCGCCGCCGGCTGACGCCGGGGGTCAGGGCCGGCCGGGCGCCGCCGGGTCCTTCTCCAGCCAGTCCAGGATCGCGTCGACCGGCTCCCGCCACCGGGCGTCGAGCATCATGTCGTGCCCCATCCCGGGGAAGAGCAGCGGAGCCGAGCCGTACCGCCGGGCCGCCCGGGTCAGCGCCGCCGCCGGCACCACCCGGTCGTCCGGGCTGCCCAGCACCAGCACCGGCGGGTCGCCCACGGCGGGCTCCGCCGCCCGCCCGGTCAGCAGCTGCCACTGCGCCCGCCGGCCGGCCCGGCCGAGCCGGGAGACGTACCGCCGGGCCTCGGCCTCCGGCAGCTCCCGGCTGAACAACTGGCGACGGTGCAGCCGCAGCGGCCCGCCGAACACCGCCGGCAGCGTGCCGAGCGGGTTGCGGCGCAGCGCCGCGCCGAACGTCGCCCAGCCGCCGAGCACCGGCGCGACCAGCACCCCGGCCCGGGCCGGGTAACGGGCCAGCGCGTGCGTGACCACCAGGGCCCCCGCGCCGTGCCCCACCAGCACCGCCTGGCGCGGCAGGCCCGCCGCCACCTGGGCCACGTCGTGGGCGTACGCCCGCAGCGTCGCCTCCGGCGCCGGACCGCTGCCGCCGTGCCCGCGCAGGCTCAGCGCGTACGCCGGGAAGCCCCGGGACGCGGCGTGGCCGAGCCAGTGCTCGGCGAACGCCCAGGCGCCGTGCCCGAAGCCCGGCACGAAGAGCAGCGGCGGGCGCCCCTCCTCCAGCTCGGGGGCCACGCCGACCACCTCACGCCGGACCGGGCGGACCGGGCGGGCCCACTCCCGCCCCCGCATGACCCGCACCTTCACTTGTCCTCCAGGTCGTGGAGCGCGCGTTGGACGGCGCGCAGGTAGTCGGCGTGGCCCACCTCGAACCAGTGCCGGCTGCTGTCCTTGACGGGCCCGGAGTAGCGCTCCCCCGCCTTCGCCGCGACCCTGGCGGCGAAGGCCGCCGCCCGGTCGGGACGGGTCAGGCGCAGCCGCAGCAGCCGGGCGAAGAGCACCGTCTGCCAGTGCGACAGGGGCAAGATGCCCGAGTCCGGCTGCACCAGGCCGGCGACGGCGAGCGTCGGGTGGCCGGGGGCGAAGGCGTTGAGCCAGAGCGTGGGCCGGCCCGTCCCGCCGTCGTCGCCGAGCACCTTGGGGTCGAGGAACTCGAAGCGCGGCAGGTAACCGGTGGCGAAGACGACCAGCTCCGGATCGATCTCCCGGCCGTCGGACAGCTCCACGGCGTACGGGTGGAAGCGGGCGACGTCCGGCACCGGGGCGATCCCGCCGTGGCCCACGTAGTAGACGAGCTGGCTGTTGGCGATGGGGTGCGTCTCGTACACCCGGTGGTCGGGCTTCGGCAGGCCGAACCGGGTCAGGTCGCCGACGGTCAGCCGCAGCGTCCAGTGGTAGAGCCACTGCCGCACCCGCAACGGCACCCGCAGCGCCAGCAGCGCGTCGTTGACCTGGTCGGCCGGGCGGCCCAGGACGTACTTCGGGGCGTACCAGTAGCCCCGGCGGGTGGAGTGCCAGCAGCGCGACGCCTGCTGGGCGGCCTCGACGGCGATGTCGCAGCCGGTGTTGCCGGCGCCGACGACGAGCACCCGCTTGCCGCGCAGCTGCGCCGGGTCCTTGTAGGACGAGGCGTGCATGACCTCGCCCCGGAACTCCTCCAGCCCTTCGTAGCGGGGCAGCTTCGGCGACCAGTTGTGCCCGTTGGCGACCACCACCGCCGCGTAGCGGGAGGTGCGCTCCGGGCCGTAGCCGCCGGTGCTGCGGGTGGTCACGTCCCAGCGGTCGCCGTCGACCGGCTCGACCCGGACGACCTCGGTGCCGAACCAGACGTGCGCGCGCAGGTCGAAGTGGTCGGCGTAGCGCTCCAGGTATGACAGGAACTGGCTGTGGTGCGGGTAGTCCGGCCACTCGTCCGGCATCGGGAAGTCGGGGAACTGGGTGAACGGCCGCGACGAGATCAGGTGCGTGCTCGCGTACACCGGGCTGCGGTCGTGCCGCCAGTTCCAGGCCCCGCCGACGCCGGTCTCCCGCTCGTAGCAGTCGACGCCGAAGCCGTGCTCCTTGAGGTTCTTGATGGCGGCGAGCCCGCTGGCCCCGGCGCCGATGACGCAGACGGTGTCGCCCCGGTCGGAGACCGGCCGGCCGTCGCGGGTCAGGGCGAGCGTGCTCGCCTCCGGGTCGGGCCGGCCGTGGTCGGTGGAGGTGGACACCGGGGATCTCCTTTTGTGCGGCGCGAGGGCCGGGTCGCGCAGAATCCTCTCCACATCGGAGCGGGATGTCCAGCCCCGGGCGCGGAGGACGGTCAGTCGCCCCCCGGCAGCAGCAGGTCGACCAGGATCGGGAAGTGGTCGCTGGCCCGGCGGGTCTGCGGGGTGTCGACCACGTCGTAGTCGACCACGGTGATGCGCGGGTCGACGAAGAGGGCGTCGATCCGCCGCCGGGGGTTCGCGCAGGAGTAGGTGAGCCGGTCGGCCCGGTCCATCGCCACGGCGGCGTCGGTCAGCCCTCGCGCGATGGTGGCCCACGCGGGCCCGTCCGGCCCCTCGTTCAGGTCGGCCGCGGCGATGACCGGCGTGGCGGCGGCGTCCAGGTCACGCTTGAAGAGCGCGGCCTGCCCGGGCCGCTCCGCCGGGTCGGTGGACAGGTGCGACCCGGCCACGGTGAACCGGGCGCCGCCGGCGACCACGCACTCGGCGTACGCGGCGCCGCGCAGGTGCCGGCCCGGGGTGAGCGGGAAGCGCCGGCACCGGGTGGCCGCCACCCGCACCCGCAGGTTGGTCAGCAGCAGGTTGCCCAGCGCGGGCAGCCCGCCGGCTGCCACCACCAGGCCGAACGACTCGGCCAGCGCCGCGGACTTCTGCCGCCAGCGGAACCGGCGCGGCCCCTCCTGCACGACCACCACGTCCGGGCGGGCGGCGCGGACCACCGCGGCCAGCGCGGCCGTGTCGTCCCGCTGGCTGTGGATGTTGTACGACACGACGCGCAGCGGCACGCCCGGTTCCCGCGTCACCGGCACCGCCTCAGATCCGGCGGGCCAGGTCGGCGGCGCCGATGACACCGGCGGTGTTGCCCAGCTCGGCCGGGCGGATCTCGGCCACCGGCAGCCGGCTGCGCTGGGCGAGGGCGTCGGTGAACGACCGGCGGGTCGGGCCGAGCAGCAGGTCACCGGCGTCGATCACGCCGCCGCCGACGACGAGGACCTGCGGGTCGAGGATCTGCGCCATGTCGGCGAGGCTGGTGCCGAGCCAGCGCCCGACCTGGGCGAACGCCTCGGTGGAGACCGGGTCGCCGCCCTGCGCGGCGGCGGTGACCATGGGTCCGGTGACCGCCTCGGCCTCGCCGCCGGCCAACTCCAGCAGGGCCGTGGCACGGTGCGGCTCCTGCCGGGCGGCGGCGCGCGCGAACCGCACCAGGGCGCTGCCGCTGGCGTACTGCTCGATGCAGCCGAGCCGGCCGCAGCCGCACTGGTGGCCGTCGGGCACGGTGAGCATGTGGCCCAGCTCGGCGGCGATGCCGTTGGCGCCGCGCAGGAGTTCCCCGCCGAGAACGATGCCGCCGCCGACGCCGGTGCCGATGGTGAACATGACCATCGAGTCGTCGGCGTCGCGGGCCGCGCCGTGGCGGAACTCCGCCCAGGCGGCCACGTTGCCGTCGTTCTCCACGATCACCGGCAGGCCGGTCGCGGCGCTGACGTAGTCCCGCAGCGGCTCGTCGCGCCAGGCGAGGTTCGGCGCGAACAGCACGGTCGAGCGGCTGGCGTCGATCCAGCCGGCCGCGCCGATGCCGACCGCCTCGATCGACCGCCCGACGGCCAGCTCGCTGACCAGTTCGATGATGACGTCCCGGGTCTTGGCGACGTCGTCGGCGGGGGTGTCCCGTCGGGCCTGCACGAGGACCGTGCCGGCGGCGTCCACGACCCCACCGGCCACCTTCGTGCCACCGACGTCGACTCCGATGGTCAGCGTCACCGCTGCCACTCCCCTCTGCTGTGCTGCCCGCACCGGCGCCGCCGGGCGACCGGCGCGTGGTCGGGATGTGCGATGGTCAGGCTCCGTCGCCTGGTGGGTGCTCGCCCGCGTCACCGGGCACCCGCGAGGCGGGCACCACGGGACGGTCGGCGGACGTCCGCACGGTCGCCGCGGGGGCCGGCCCGGCGGCGTCGACGGGCGGTGCGGCGGCCGGGACGGCCACGTCCTCCGCCCGGGTGGCGGCGGACCAGACGTCCCGCTCCGCTGCCGGCTGAGAATCATGCCCGCTACGGGTGGCCTCGCGCCACACGTGGTCGTCCGCGCCGCCCGGCGAGCCGGTCGACGCCGCCGCGGCGGCCGGTTCGGCGGCGGGCTCCGGTGGAGCGAAGGCGCGCAGCAGGCTCGCCACCCCGGCGGCGAGGTCGCCGGCGCCGGTGGCGAGACGCTCGGCGAAGTCGGGACTCGGGTCGCGCACCGCCGCGATGCCGCGACAGACCGGACAGACGCAGCACTCGGGCGCGCCGGTGGCGAATCCGCCCCCGGACGCCCCGGCCGACCCGCCCGGCGCGGTGCTGTGACCGAGGACACCCGACACGATCCCACCGAGCGGACCCCACGGGCCCGTCGCGGAGCCGGCCGCGGCGAGCCGGGCGCCAGCCAGCAGCGTGGCGACCAGCCGTTCCGCCTCTTCCCGGGCCGAACCCGGATCCGTTGCACCCATGGTCGGCTCCTCTACCGTGCCGCCGGACGCGTCACTGCGCCGCACCGGGTGCTTCTACCCGGCGCTTGAGCTGCTTCAACGCGGTATCCATGATCATTTTTTCGGCCTTGCGGCGGAACATGCCGAGCATCCCCACGGAGAGCTCGACCTCCAGGGTGTAGGTCACCGTCGTCGTGCCGTCCGGGTTGGCCACCAGGTCGTACGAGCCGCGCTGGGACTTCTGCATCTTCGACGGCGCCACCAGGTGCCACTCGATCCGGGAGAGGTCCTCGGCGTACTCGTAGGCCAGCACGTACTCGTCGGCCATCACCCCGGCGTCGATGACGAACCGGACCTGGCTGGCGTAGCCGTCCTCGTACTCCTCGATCACCTCCGCCCGCCGCACCGCTTCGGTCCATTCGGGGTAGCTGGGGAAGTCGCAGATGACCGCCGCCACCCGTTCCGGTGGCGCGCCGACGACGATCGACTGGGTGGAGGAGTCCGCCATGGGGGGAGGCTACCCGGCGGTGGCCCCGTCCACGCCGCGCCGCCCCCGCACCCGGGGCGGGGCGTGTCCGCACGGGGGCGCGGGGCACGGGCCGACCTGCCTTTTCGGCCCGCCCGGCGGGGCGGGTAGGTTTCGACAGAGCCGACCCGTGGTGGCGGCCGGCACGGCCAGTGAGCACGAGGGAGTGCAGGTGCGCGAGTTCTCCGTCCCGCCGATCGTCACCGTCGGCGACGCGGCCAACCTCACCGATCCGGTCTGGGACAACGCCGAGGTCGCCCCGGACGCCGTCCAGTTCGTCCGCCCGACCCGGGCGGCGGACGGCGGGCAGGCGTGGGCCGACGTCACCTGCCGGCAGTTCCGCGACGAGGTCGTCGCGGCGGCCCGGGGGCTCGTCGCCGCCGGCGTCCAGCCCGGCGACCGGGTCGGCCTGATGAGCCGCACCCGCTACGAGTGGACCCTGCTGGACTACGCGATCTGGGCGGCCGGCGCGGTCACCGTGCCGATCTACGAGACCTCCAGCGCCGAGCAGGCCGCCTGGATCCTGGCCGACTCCGGCGCGGTGGCCTGCGTGGTGGAGAGCAACGCGCACGCCACGCTGGTCGCCGGCGTGCGCGACCGGCTGCCGGAGCTGCGGCAGGTCTGGCAGATCGACCTCGGCGGGGTGGACGAGCTGGTCCGGGCCGGCGCGACGGTCGACCCGGCGGAGGTCGAGCGGCGGCGCGCCGCCGTCGGCGCCGACGACCTCGCCACCATCATCTACACCAGCGGCACCACCGGCCGCCCCAAGGGCTGCGCGCTCACCCACCGGAACATGTACGCCGACATCGCCAACGCGGTGCCGGTGCTGCCGAACCTGTTCCGGCCGGGCGCGTCGACCCTGCTGTTCCTCCCGCTGGCGCACGCCTTCGCCCGGCTGATCCAGATCGGCGTGGTCCACGCGCGGGCCACCATGCGGCACTGCTCGGACACCAAGAACCTGGTCGCCGAGCTGCAGGAGTTCCGCCCCACCTTCGTGCTCTCGGTGCCCCGGGTGTTCGAGAAGGTCTACAACGGGGCGAAGCAGAAGGCCGAGGCCGAGGGCAAGGGCAGGATCTTCGCCCGGGCGGAGCAGGTCGCCATCGCGTACAGCGAGGCGCTGGAGACCTCCGGCGGGCCCGGCCTGGCGCTGCGCGCGCAGCACGCGCTCTTCGACAAGCTGGTCTACCGCAAGCTGCGCGCGGCGATGGGCGGCCGGTGCCGGGACGCCATCTCCGGCGGCGCCCCGCTCGGCGCGCGGCTGGGCCACTTCTTCCGCGGCGTCGGCGTCAGCGTCTGCGAGGGGTACGGCCTGACCGAGACCTCCCCCGCCGCCGCCGCGAACCTCCCCGACGCCACTCGGATCGGCTCGGTCGGCCGGCCCCTGCCGGGCGTGACGGTCCGGATCGACGACGACGGCGAGATCCTGATCTCCGGCGACCTGGTTTTCCGGGGCTACTGGCGCAACGAGGAGGCGACCGCCGAGGTGCTCACCCCGGACGGCTGGTTCCGCAGCGGGGACCTGGGCCGGCTCGACGACGACGGCTTCCTGAGCATCACCGGCCGGAAGAAGGAGATCATCGTGACGGCCGGCGGCAAGAACGTCGCCCCGGCCGTCCTGGAGGACCAGGTCCGGGCCCACCCGCTGGTCAGCCAGTGCGTGGTGGTCGGCGACCGGCAGCCGTTCATCGCCGCGCTGGTCACCCTCGACGAGGAGGCGCTGCCGCGGTGGCTGGCCGCCGCCGGCCTGCCGGCGGACACCCCGGTCGAGAAGCTGCACCGGCACGAGGGCCTGCTGGCCGAGATCCAGGGCGCGATCGACACCGCCAACCAGGCGGTCTCCAAGGCCGAGGCGATCAAGGTGTTCCGGATCCTGCCCCGCGACTTCACCGAGGCGACCGGGGAGCTGACCCCGTCGCTCAAGGTCAAGCGCCAGGTCGTGCACAAGTCGTACGCGGCGGAGATCGCCGATATCTACCGACGCTGACTACGATCCGTCACGTGCCCGCCTCGACGCCCTCCCCGCCCCACCCGCATCCCCTCGCCGCCGCGGCGCGCGTGGTCATGCTGGCGCTGGTCGCGGTCCTGACCCTGTTCGCCACGCGCGACCTCGCCCAGCTCTGGTGGGTCGCGCTGCTCGCCGCCGCCGGGCTGCCCGCCCTGTTGGCGCCCGAGCACCGGCTGGTCGGCCCGCTAAGCCGGGTGGCCGAGGTGGTGGTGCTGGGGCTGGCCGCGAGCCAGGTCGCCGCCGTGGCGACCATCGGCGGAGAGATCGGCGGGCTGGGCGCCTCCGCGGTGCTGCCCTACCTGGCGGTCCCGGTGACGGTCACCGCGCTGCGCCGCCGGTTCGCCGAGGGGGCCGCCCTGCTGGCGGTCACCGCGGCCACCCTGCTGCTGGCCGGCGCGCTCACCGAGGTCGACGGCGACCGGCAGATCGCCCAGCTCGGCTACCTCGCGGTCTGCGCCCAGTGGCTGATCCTGGCCGGGCTCGGCCTCTACGCGGCCAGCACCCTGCACCGGGTGATGCGGGTCCGCGACGAGGGCAAACCCCAGCCGTACGCCGAGGCGACCCGGCTGCTGACCCAGCTGCGCACGGTGGCCCGGCAGCTGCCCGGGGCCACCCTCGATCCGGGCGGCATCTCCGAGCACCTGCTGGAGGAGCTGCGCACGGTGGCCCGGGCCGACCGGGCGGCCGTGCTGTCGGCCAGCGGCGGCGGGCGGCTCGTGGTGCTCGCGCAGGTGGGCGTGGACCGGGTGGACTGGGAGACGACGCTGGACGCGGATTCGGCCATCGCCGACGCGTGGGCCAGCCAGCAGCCGCAGACCGCCGCCCGGTCGCAGGCCCGGTCGCACCGCGGCGGCGAGGTCTCCGCGCTGATCGTGCCGCTGGTCGCGGGGGTGCGTACGGTGGGTCTGGTGGTGCTGGAGGCGGACGCCGCGCAGGCGTACCCGGCCGGGGTGGTGTCCCGGGTGACCGGGCTGACCCGCCCGGCCGCGCTCCGGCTGGAGGCGGCGCTGCTCTTCGACGAGGTCCGCTCGCTGGCCACCAACGAGGAGCGGCAGCGGTTGGCCCGGGAGATCCACGACGGGGTGGCGCAGGAGCTGGTGATGGTGGGCTACGGCATCGACAACGCCCTGGCCACCGTGCACGACGACGCCGAGGAGACCGCCGAGAGCCTGCGCGCGCTGCGGCACGAGGTGACCCGGGTGATCACCGAGCTGCGGCTGAGCCTGTTCGAGCTGCGCAGCGAGGTGGACCGGCACGGCGGGCTGGCCGCGGCGATCGCCGAGTACGCCCGCACCGTCGGCGCCTCCGGCGGGCTGCGGGTGCACCTGTCCCTCGACGAGTCGACCGCCCGGCTGCCGGCCGCCACCGAGGCCGAGCTGCTGCGCATCGCCCAGGAGGCGGTCACCAACGCGCGCAAGCACGCCGGGGCCTCGAACCTCTGGGTCACCTGCGAGGTCGACCCGCCGTACGCCCAGATCGAAGTGTCGGATGACGGTCAGGGGATTGCTGACCAGCGCTCGGACGGGCACTACGGTCTTGCGATCATGGCCGAGAGGGCGGAACGTATCCGGGGCCGGTTGGAGATCAGGCCGCGGCAACCGAGCGGCACGACCGTGGCGGTGGTGCTCGGCTCCTCGCCCCGGCGCGATAACGTGCGCGGTAGCGCAGCGGCAGCAGAAGGGGAGTAACCCGAGGATGACCACAAGTCCGACACCGGCCACCCGTACCAAGGTCCTCCTTGTCGACGATCACGACCTGATCCGCAAGGGCCTGCGGCACGCGTTCGAGCGTGACCGGCAGTTCGAGGTCGTCGGCGAGGCCGCCACGGCGGCGGAGGGCGTGCGCCAGGCCGGTGCGCTGCAGCCGGATGTGGTGATCATGGATCTGCGGCTGCCCGACGGCAGCGGCCTGGAGGCCACCCGGGCGCTGCGCAAGTCGAGCGCCTCGATGGGCATCGTCGTGCTCACCATGTACGCCGGCGACGACCAACTCTTCGGCGCCCTGGAGGCCGGGGCCAGCGCCTTCGTGCCCAAGACCGCGCCGGCCGACGAGGTCGTCGCCGCCGCCCGGCACGCCGCCTCCTCCCCGAGCGCCTTCACCGCCGCCGATCTGGCCGAGGCGATGAAGCGCCGGCTGGCCCCGTCCGGGCCGCAGCTCTCCCCCCGCGAGGGCCAGGTGCTGCGGCTGCTCGCCGACGGGATGAGCGTGGCGGGCATCGCCAAGCAGCTCTTCGTCAGCGAGTCGACGGCCAAGACGCACATCTCGAAGCTCTACGAGAAGCTGGGCGCGGCCAACCGGGCGCAGGCGCTGATGACCGCGCTGCGGCTCGGCCTGCTCGAGGCTCCGGACGCCCCGAAGTTCTGAGCGCCGACTCCGTCGACGCACCACCGACAGGTCCGCGCCCGGCCGACGCCGGCGCGGGCCTGTCGTCGTATCGACCAGCGTCGTCACCTTCCCGGGCGGCGCGCTATGGTCTCCCCGGCGGTGAGCCGGCAGAATACCGGCGCGGGCAACGGCGTCCGCACCGCCGAGACGAGGGGTGAGCACATGCAGCGGCCGGACTGGGCACCCGACGAGATCGACATCGAGCGCCCCAGCGTGGCCCGCATGTACGACTACTACCTCGGCGGCTCGCACAACTTCGCCGTGGACCGGGCGGCGGCCCAGGCGATGGTGGCGGCCGTGCCGGAGGCGCCGCTGATGGCGCAGGCCAACCGGGCCTTCCTCCGCCGGGCGGTGCAGTTCCTGCTCGACGCCGGCGTCCGGCAGTTCCTGGACATCGGCTCGGGCATCCCGACCGTCGGCAACGTCCACGAGATCGCCCAGCGCGACGCCCCCGACGCCCGGGTGGTCTACGTCGACGTGGACCCCGTGGCGGTGGCGCACAGCCGGGAGATCCTCGACGGCAACGACCGCGCCGCGGTGGTGCAGGAGGACCTGCGCCATCCCGAGCGCATCATCGCCCACCCCGAGGTCCGCCGGCTGCTCGACTTCGACCAGCCGATCGCCGTGATGATCGTGGCGGTGCTGCACTTCGTGTCCGACGACGACCGGCCGGCCGAGCTGCTGCGCACGCTGCGCGAGGCGCTCGCGCCGGGCAGTTACCTGGTGCTCTCGCAGACCAGCGCCGACGGCCGCGCCGACGACGAGCGGGCCGAGGCCGAGCGGGTCTACCGGCGCACGGACAGTCCGCTGTGGATGCGCGGCCGGGGCGAGCTGACCGCCCTCTTCGACGGCTTCGAGCTGGTCGACCCCGGCGTGGTCTGGGTGCCGCAGTGGCGCCCGGAGACCGCCGACAGCGTCGAGGACGCCGAGCGGGCAGCCTTCATCGGCGGCGTCGGGCGGCTCGGTGGGTGAGCCGCCCGGGGCGGCCGCAGTCGCCACGCCGCCGGGGACGACCGTCGGAAGCCCGCCCCGCCCCGGCGTCTTCGCCCGGGCGTGGGCGAAGGCCGTCTCCGGCACCAGCTACCTGCCGATGACCCAGGCCCAGCTCGAGGCGCTGCTGCAACGCCTCACCGACCAGCTCGCGGCGGCGCTGCTGTCCGAGCCGTTCGACCTGCGGGTCGGGCATCGGGTCGCCACCGAGCTGGTGGCCGCGCACATCGCGTCGCCCGAGGCGTTGGGGCGTACGGTCGAGGTCGTCCAGCTCCGGTTGGCCCGCGACCTCGGGCTGGTCGGCGAGGAGGTCGGGGACCGGCTGGCCCGGCTGCTGGCCGCCGTGGCCACCGGCTACTCCCGCGCGCTGCGGGACCGGACGCTGGACGAGCAGGAGTCGATCCGGCGGGCCGCCATGACCGCCCGGGCGCAGGCGGAGCGGGCGCTGCGCGCCAGCGAGGCACGCTTCCGCCACCAGGCGACCCACGACCCGCTCACCGACCTGCCCAACCGCGCGCTGTTCACGGAGCGCCTGAGCGCCGCGGTCGACTCACCAGGCCGGGCCGCGGAGCGCGTCGGCGTCTGCTTCCTGGACCTGGACCGGTTCAAGGTGGTCAACGACTCGCACGGGCACCAGGTCGGCGACGGCCTGCTGACCACCGTGGCCGACCGGCTCCGCCGGGCCCTCGACGGGCACCTGGTCGCCCGGCTGGGCGGGGACGAGTTCGTCGTCCTGGTCGAGCGCACCACCGGCACCGACGACGTCGTCGCCGTGGCGGAGGCGGCGCTGGCCGCCGTCCGCGAACCGGCGCTGGTGGACGGGCACGAGCTGTGCGTGTCGGCGAGCATCGGCATCGTGGAGCGGCCGGTCGCCGGCACCTCCCCCGGTGACCTGATGCGGGCGGCCGACAGCACGCTGCACTGGGCGAAGGCCGCCGGCGGCGCCCGCTGGGCGCTCTACGACGCCGACCGCGACCGCCGGGAGCTGGCCCGGTACGCGCTCTCCGCGGCCATCCCGGCCGCCCTGGAGCGGGGCGAGTTCTACCTCGACTACCAGCCGCTGACCTCGCTGCGCGACGGCCGGGTGGTCGGTGTGGAGGCGCTGGTGCGCTGGCGCCACCCGGAGCTGGGCGTCCTGCGGCCGGACAGCTTCATCGGCCTGGCCGAGGAGACCGGGCTGATCGTCCCGCTCGGCGGGTGGGTGCTGGCCGAGGCGTGCCGGCAGGCGGAGAGCTGGTCCGCCGCGGCCGCCGCGGCCCCGTTCGTCAGCGTCAACCTGGCCGTGCGGCAGGTCCGCCGCCCCGGGCTGGTCCAGGAGGTCCGCGGGCTGCTGCGGCGCACCGGCCTGCCGCCGGAGCGGCTCCAGCTGGAGATCACCGAGAGCACCATGATGAGCACGGCCGAGGAGCCCGTCCGGGCGCTGCGGGTGCTGGCCGACCTCGGCGTACGCATCGCCATCGACGACTTCGGCACCGGCTACTGCAACCTGGCGTACCTGCGGGACCTGCCGGTGACGGAGCTGAAGGTGGCGGGGCAGTTCGTGGCCGGGCTGCGGGCGCCGGAGAGCCGCGCCGACGAGCGGATCCTCGCCTCGCTCGTGTCCCTGGCGCACGCGCTGGACCTGACCGTCACCGCCGAGGGCGTGGAGACCGCCGGGCAGGCCGAACGGCTGCGGGCGATCGGCTGCGACGCCGCCCAGGGCTGGCACTTCGGCCGGCCGGACTCCGCCGAGCGCCTCCTCGAACGCCTCCGCTGACCGTCGGCGCGCGGGGCCTCAGCCGGCCAGCAGGGCCGCCATCCGCTGGGCCTGCGCCTCCCAGCGCCACTCCCGCTCCACCCAGGCGCGACCGGCCGCGCCGAACTGGCGGGCCAGGTCCCGGTCGGCGAGCAGCGTGGCCACCCGGTCGGCGAGCTGGGCGACGTCCCGGCCAGACACGACGAACCCGGTCTCGCCCTCCCGGACCGCGTCCGGCGCGCCACCGGAGTCGCCGGCGACCACGGGCAGGCCGGTCGCGGAGGCCTCCAGGTAGACGATCCCGAGCCCCTCGACGTCCAGGCCCCGGTTGCGGGTGCGGCAGGGCATCGCGTAGACGTCGCCGGCGGCGTAGTGGGCCGGCAGCTCGGCCGACGGCACCGACCCGGTGAAGACCACGTCCCGCTCGACCCCCGCCTGGCGGGCCAGCTTCTCCAGCGTGGCGCGGTAGGGCCCGCCCCCGACCACCAGCAGCGCGGCGTCGGGCACCCGCCGCCGGATGGCGGGCATCGCCCGGATCAGCATGTCCTGGCCCTTGCGTGGCACCAGCCGGGACACGCACACCACCACCGGGCGGTCGGCCAGGCCGAGCCGGACGCGGACCGGGTCCCCGTCGACGGAAGGGTGGTAGGTGTCCACGTCCACGCCGGGCGCGAGCCGGTGCAGCTCGGTCACCCCGTGCAGCGCCCGCTCCAGCCGCACCCGGGTGTACTCGCCCAGGTAGGTGGTCACGTCCACGCCGCGGCCGATCCGGCGCAACGCGGCCCGGGCGGCCGGCAGCGCGGCCCAGCCGACCTCGTGCCCGTGGGTCTGCGCCACCGCCCGGCGGATGCCGGCCCGGCGACGCAGGCCGGCGGCGAGCAGCCCGAGGGGGGCCGCCGCGCCGAACCACACCGTGTCGCAGCCGTACGCCCGGGCCAGCCGGGCGGCCCGGCGGGCCACCAGTGGGGTGGGCAGCAGCACCCGGGTGCGCTCCCGGACCACCTCGAAGGGCTGGTCGGCGTCGAACTTCTCGGCGCCGCGCCAGGTGGAGGCGTAGACGACCACCGAGCCGGCGGGCTGGCGCACCGCGAGGTTGTGCACGAAGGACTGGATACCGCCCGGACGGGGTGGGAAGTCGTTGGTGATCAGCAGCGTACGGCTCATCGGCCGGCCTCCCTGGCGTGGGCCCGGGCGGCGGCCATCCGCTCGACCGTGGACGGGTGCGTGGCGGAGTAGAGGTACTCCCAGCGCGGCGGATCGGGGTCGGAGAGGTTGATCCCGGCGAGCCGGCGCTGCATCGCCTCGAAGGCCGCCGGGTCGCCGGTCAGGGCCAGCGCGTGCGCGTCGGCACGCGCCTCCACCCGCCGCGACATCAGCGCCTGCACCGGCGCGGACACCAGCCCGGCGACCGTCACCAGGGCGATCAGCAGGGGGAAGGCACGCGGTTGGGCGACCGAGTCGACGCCGGCCAGCCGCAGCAGTGGGCCGGAGGACCCGAGCAGGTAGAGCGCGATCACCGCGGCGGCGGCGCCCAGCGCCCCCGTCAGCGTGCCGACCGCCACGTCGCGGTCCTTGGCGTGCCCCAGCTCGTGCGCCACGACGGCGGTCACCTCGGCCGGCGTGGCCTCGCGCAGCAGCGTGTCGTAGACGACCACCCGCCGGGTCGGCCCGAGCCCCGAGACGTACGCGTTCACCGCCCGGGTGCGCCGCGACGCGTCGGCGACCAGCACGTCACGCACCGGTACGCCGTCGCGGGCCGCCATCTCCACGAGCTGGGTGCGCAGCGGGCCCTGCTCCATCGGGGTGAACCTGTTGAACACCGGCTCCACGAGCACCGGCAGCACGAAGGAGAGCAGCACCACCAGCGTCGCCGCGCCGGCCGCGCCGAACGCCCACCACCAGCGCGGCGACAGCCGGATGACGGTGTAGAAGCCGAGCAGCGCCACCGCACCGATGACGGCACTGACCGCGTACGACTTGAGCAGGTCGACCGTCCAGCCGCTCCAGCCGTTGGTGCTCAGCCCGTAGCGTGTGAGCACGCTCTGGCGCCAGGCGGCGAACGGCAGGGTGACCAGGTCGGCGACGAGCACCACGGCGAGCCCGCCGACCACGGCCTGAGCGGCCCAGTGGCCGCCGAAGGGGCGGCCGGCCAGCTCGACGAGCCGGCTGCCCAGCGGGGTCAGACCGAGCGCCAGGGCGACCAGCAGGCCGACGGCCAGGGCGGTCCAGCCGGCGGGGCGCAGCGCGGAGCGGAACTCCCGGCTGCGGGCCACCTGGTCGGCGGGCAGGTCGCCCAGCGCGGCCAACTGGTCAGCCCGCGGCGCGGGCGGGCGTTGCCACGGGATCAGCAGCACGGCGGTGACCACCAGGGCCACGGTCAGGCCGACGAGGGTCAGCACCGCCCAGCCGCGCGGGGTCACCGCCGCCCTCCCGGCGCCGCGCCGCGGCCGGCTGGCCGCACCGCAGGCGACCGTCGGGCACCCGCGACGCCGCCGATCGCGGCGGATCTGCCGTCACCGCGCCGTACCCGCGTCATGCCGCCGCTCCCTCCCGCCGTGAGCGCTCATCCTATTGCCCGCCTCGACGGCACCGTCCTCGGCCGAGGGCCGGGGCCGTCGGTGGTCGGTGGTCGGTGGTCGGTGGTCGGTGGGCGGTGGTCGGACGAGATTGTCAGGCCACCCGGCGGCGGCCGGGTCGGGTGCGGCCGACGGGACGTCGGGGCTCGGGCAGCACCTCCACCTCGAACCCGGCCCGCGCGAACACCTCGATCGCCCGGATCTCGGCGCCGCCCAGCCCGTCACCCGGGGACGCGTCGAACAGAGCGGTCACCAGGCAGCCGGCGCAGCCGTCGCCCCGCACCCCGCACCCGTCGCAGTCGATGAGCATCTCGCCTCCTGATGCGCAGCGGCGACGGGCGGGACACCGGCGTCACCACCCGACCACCGTCGGTCATCCCGACGCTACGGGAGGGGTACGACAGAAACGGACAACCGGTCGCGGAGGCCCCGAATGCGATCAAGCAGCCCCGCCGGGCCGTTCCGGCGGCGTACCGGGACCCTCGGTCAGGAGCGGGCCAGGCGGCGCAGCAGCGAGTCGGCGCCGAGCGGGTACGCCCCGTGCCGGCGTACCCCGTCGGCGACCTCGCGGTCGGACGAGACCACGACCACCGGCCGCCCGGGCGGCTCGGCGCGGACCAGGCGCCGGATCAGCTCGTCGGCGGTCTCGCCCTTGCGGGAGAACAGCACCCGGACCCCACGCGGCGACGGCGGCAGCCCGTGCATCCGTTCCGCGCCGTCGAAGACCACGGTCACCTCGTCGCCGGTCTGCGCGGCGATCCCGCCGAGGCCGGTGATCAGCCGCTTGCGCTGCTGCTCCAGGGACATCTCCCCGAAGCCGCGCTTGGTGACGTTGTAGCCGTCGACGACGAGGTGCGCGCGGGGCAGCGCCAGCAGCTGGTCGAGGCGGGCCGGGTCGTCGGTGTCCCGGGCGCGGGCCGCGGCGGCCTGCGGGGCGGCGGGCTGCTCGGCGAAGGCGTCGGCGACGAAGTCGGCGGGCAGCTTGTCGACCGGGTCGAGCGCCAGCTCGCGACGCAGCCCGACGGCCGCCTGCCCGATGGTCTCCAGCAGGAGCCACAGCCGTGCGTCGTCGACGGAGCGGGCCTCCTTCGCGGTGGCCCGGGCGACCCCGGCCGCCGCCTCGGCCTCGGCCAGCCGGGCCCGGACCCGGCGCAGCTCCGCGTCGGCGTCGGCCGCCGCCCGGGAGGCCCGGCCCCGCTCGGTGGCCAGCAGCTCGCCGGCCTTGCGCTCGCGGGCCTGCGTCTCGCGCAGCGACCGGGCCAGCTGGCGGTTCTCCTCGCGCAGCTGGCCGAGCTCCTCGCGGACCCGGGCCAGCTCGTCGCGGAGCTTCTCCGCCTCCACCCGGGCCACCGCCCGGTCGTGCTCGGCGCGGGTGGCCCGCTGCTCGGCCTCGCGGACCAGCTCGGCGACGACCGCGCTGTCGGCCTCCGCGCGGACCGCCGCGCCGCTGGCCTCGATCAGCTCCCGCCACCCCCGCGGCCGGGCCAGGTAGGCCAGCGCGGCCACCTCGACCGGGTCGGCGGCGGCGGGCGCGGTGCCCTCGAGCACGGCGGCGCCGAGGTCGCCGGTGTCGGCGAGCACCCGGGCGGTGATCCGCTGCCGGAACAGCGGGTCACCGGTGAGCTGGGCGGCGATGGCCGGAGCGCCGAGCCGGGCCCGGCGGTTGGGGGCGAACTTGGCCACCCGGCGCAGCGGCACCGGCACCTCGTCGGCCGGCAGCCCGGGCAGCACGGCGGCGGTGAGCGCCACGATCCGCTGGCGCACCGGCTCGGGCAGGACGGGCTCCGGCTCGGGCACGGCCCCCTCGGCACCGGATTCTGCGGTTGCGGACCCCTCGCCCGTGGACCCGTCGGCGCCGGGCCCGCCGCCCGCGGTCCCGTCGGCCGCGTACCCCTCGGTCCCGGACGCCTCGCGCTCCCGGCCCGCGCCGACGGCCGCGGCCAGGTCGGCTGCGTCGGGGGCGCTCCCACCGGCGCCGCGCTCGGCGTCGACCGACTCCTCCTGCGGGAGTCGGTCGTCGTGCGGCTCGGTGAGGGGCATGTGGCAAGTCTCCCACCGCGACCGGGCCCACCGCCCGGTGAGTGAGCCGATCTCTCATCCTAGACCGGTGGCGTCGTCTGGTGCCGGTGGGACGGGAGTGTCGGACCGGGACGCTAGCGTGCCGCCGATGGCACAGACGGAGTACGTCCAGGAGCCGCTGGCCGGCTTCGACCCCGGCGCGGGCGGGATCGACCCGGCGCTGCCGCTGTACGCGACCACGTTCGTCGTGGTCGATTTGGAGACCACGGGAGGCGCGCCGGACGGCGGCGGGATCACCGAGATCGGCGCGGTGAAGGTGCGCGGCGGCGAGGAGCTGGGCGTGCTCGCCACCCTGGTAAACCCGGGCGTGCCCATCCCCCCGTTCATCACGGTGCTCACCGGCATCACCCAGGCCATGCTCGTTCCGGCCCCGCCGATCGAGCAGGTGCTGCCGAGCTTCCTGGAGTTCATCTCCGACGCCGTGCTGGTCGCCCACAACGCCCCCTACGACGTGGGCTTCCTCAAGGCCGCCTGCGCCGCCCACGGCTACCGCTGGCCCAACCCACGGGTGCTCGACACCGCCGCCCTGGCCCGCCGGGTCCTGACCCGCGACGAGGTGCCCAACCGCAAGCTCGGCACCCTCGCCGCCTACTTCCGCACCGCCACCCAGCCGAACCACCGGGCGCTCGACGACGCCAAGGCCACCGTCGACGTGCTGCACGGGCTGATCGCCCGGCTCGGCGGGCACCGGGTCGACACGATCGGCGACGCCATCGAGTTCGCCCGCGCGGTCACCCCGACCCAGCGGCGCAAGCGGCACCTGGCCGAGGGGCTGCCCAAGGCGCCGGGGGTCTACATCTTCCGGGCCGCCGACGACCGGCCGCTCTACGTCGGCACCTCCGGCGACATCGCCACCCGCGTGCGCAGCTACTTCACCGCCGCCGAGAAGCGCGCCCGGATCTCCGAGATGCTCGCCGCGGCCGAGCGGGTGGAGGCGGTCGAGTGCGCGCACTCGCTGGAGGCGGAGGTCCGCGAGCTGCGGCTGATCGGGGCGCACGCGCCGCCGTACAACCGGCGGTCGAAGTTCCCGGAGCGGGCGGTCTGGCTGAAGCTGACCGACGGGCCCTATCCCCGGCTCTCGGTGGTCCGGGGCATCTCCCCCGGCGACGCCGGCTATCTCGGCCCGTTCAGCTCCCGCCGCGCGGCGGAGCTGGCCGCCGCCGGCTTCCACGACGCCGTGCCGCTGCGCCAGTGCACCCACCGGCTCTCGCTGCGCACGGTCACCCCGGCCTGCGCGCTGGCCGAGCTGGGTCGCTGCCCGGCGCCCTGCGAGCACCGGATCACCCCGGAGGAGTACGACGCCCGCGCGGTCGCGCCGTTCCGCACCGCGACCGCCAGCGACCCGCAGCCGGTGGTCGACGCGCTGCTGGCCCGCATCGAGGTGCTCTCCCGCGACCAGCGCTACGAGGAGGCCGCGGTGGTGCGCTCCCGGCTGGCCGCGGTGCTGCGGGCGACGGTACGGATGCAGCGGCTGGCCGCGCTGACCGGGATCGCCGAGCTGGCCGCCGCCCGCCCGGCCGCACGGGGCGGCTGGGAGCTGGCGCTGGTGCGGCACGGCCGGCTGGCCGGGGCGGGGGTGTCGCCGCCCGGGGTCCACCCGCGACCGACGATCGCCGCGATCCGGGCGACCGCCGAGACCGTTCCGCCCGGCCACGGCCCGATCCCGCGCGCCTCGGCCGAGGAGACCGAACGCATCCTGTCCTGGTTGGAACGACCGGAGACCCGGCTGGTCGAGATGTCCTCCGGATGGGCGTCCCCGGTGGCCGGCGCGGCGCGCTTCCGCGACCTGCTGAGCAAGGCCGAGAGCGCCGCGTCCCACCAACTCTCGACCGAACGCTCATGACCAAGTGACCGATCGGACTACGTCGACTCGCTTAGGCTGTTAGAGAAGTGCAGTCCTGCCCGTTTCGTGGGCCTGCTCCCGGTTGCCGGGGTGTCGGCAGCCGTGGGGCCGGGGTGAGGAGGTGTCCCACGTGGACGTCGACGCCGGACGCGGCGCCGCCCTGGGGGGCGCCCTTCCGACCCAACCCGGCGAGCTGCCGCTGGCCCGCCGGCTCCGGTCGCTGCTGAGCTGGCCCACGGCCGACACCGACCCGGTCAGCCACCTCGTCCGGACCCATCGGACGATCCACCCGGGGACCGAGCCCTCGGTGCTGCGCCGGGCCTACACGATCGCGGAGAACATGCACCGCGGGCAGTTCCGCAAGAGCGGCGAGCCCTACATCACGCATCCGCTGGCGGTGGCCCAGATCTGCGCCGAGATCGGCATGGACGCCACCACCCTGGTCGCGGCGCTGCTGCACGACACCGTGGAGGACACCCGCTACACCCTCCAGGCGCTCGCCGAGGACTTCGGGCGGGAGGTGGCGCACCTGGTCGACGGGGTGACCAAGTTCGACAAGGCGTTCTACGGCAAGGCCGCCGAGGCCGAGACGATCCGCAAGATGATCATCGCCGCCGGCAAGGACGTCCGCGTCTTGATCATCAAGCTGGCCGACCGGCTGCACAACATGCGCACCCTCGGCGTCCGGTCCGCCGCCTCCCGGGAGCGGATCGCCCGCAAGACCCAGGAGGTGCTGATCCCGCTCTGCGACCGACTGGGCATCCAGACGCTCAAGCGGGAGCTGGACGACGTGGTGCTGCTGCACCTGGAGCCGGAGGAGCACGCCCGCATCGCCCGGCACGTGCACGACCGGCCCGGCTGGGACGCGTACCTCGACGAGGTGGTCGCCCGGGCGAAGTCGGCGCTGCGCCGCAACCGGGTCGACGCCGAGGTGACCCCGCGTCCCCGGCACCTCTACTCGATCTGGAAGGACACCGTGGCCGGCGGCCACACCGCCCCCTACGACCTGCCCCGCATCGCGATCGTGGTGGACGGCCCGGCCACCGACTGCTACGCGGCGCTGGGCGCGGTCCACGGCCTGTGGCGGCCGATCCCCGGCCGGTTCAAGGACTTCATCGCCTCCCCGAAGAACAACCTCTACCGCTCCCTGCACACCAGCGTCTGCGGCCCGAAGGACCGCACCGTGGAGGTGCTGATCCGCACCGAGGAGATGCACCGCTCGGCCGAGTACGGCGTCGCCGCCGACTTCCGCTTCCCGCGCCCCGGTGGCGGCACGGCGGCGTGCGCGGAGCAGCTCGACTGGCTGCGCCGGGTGCTCGACTGGGAGCAGGACGCGGCCGATCCGGCCCAGTTCCTCGAGTCGCTGCGCTGCGACCTCGCCGAGGCGCAGATCCAGGTCTTCGCCGACGGGCGCCAGATCGTGCTGCCGGCCGGGGCGACCCCGGTCGACCTCGCGTACGAGCTGGACACCGAGCGCGGCGACCACTGCCTGGCCGCGCGGATCAACGGCCGGCTGGCCCCGCTCTCCTCCGCGCTGGAGGAGGGCGACGTGGTGGAGATATTCACCGAGACCGACGCGGCGAACGGCTTCGACGCCGACGTGGCCCCCCGGGGCCCGCGCCGGGAGTGGCTCGACTTCGTCAAGTCGCCGCACGCGCAGATGCAGATCAGCCGGTGGTTCGCCGAGCACACCGAGCCGGGCATCTCCATCATCGACAAGGTCCGCCTCGGTCGGGCCACCATCGGGCTGGCCCTGCGCAAGCACGACCGCGGGCTGGCCAGCGACCTGCCCCTGCTGCGGCTGTCCGAGGAGCTGGGCTACCCCGACCTGGAGACGCTGCTGGTGGCGGTCTTCGACCGGGTGATCGAGCCGGACGCCGTCGTACGCCAGCTCATCGACCTGGTGGACCACCGGCAGTGACTCCTCGGGCCCGGGTCGTCCGAACGTTCCTCGCGGCCACTAGCCTGGAGTCATGATCCCCCGCTCGCGCGCCACCGGCCGGGCCGTCGCCTACCAGGTCTTCTACCGGCTGCCCCTGCCGGTACGCCGCCGCCTGGTCCGGCTGGCCGTGCCGAAGTACATCGTCGGCGCGGTCACCCTGGTCCGGGACAGCGAGGCCGAGGGGGCCGGCCGGCTGCTGCTGCTGCGGCAGCCGCCCGGCAAGGGCTGGGGGCTGCCCGCCGGCCTGTTGCAGAAGGGCGAGGCGCCGGTGGTGGGGGCCGCCCGGGAGCTGTACGAGGAGTCCGGCGTCCGGCTCTCCCCCCGTCAGCTCAGCCCCGCCGTCCCGAACGCGGTGGTGCACGCCAAGGGCTGGGTGGACGTCGTGTTCACCGCCGAGGTCCCGGCCTCGACCACCGAGCTGAAGGTCGACGGCGCCGAGGTCTACGAGGCCGCCTGGCACCCGCTGGACGACCTGCCGAAGCTGACCTGGCCCACGGCCCGGCTGCTCGCGTACTACGACATCGGGCCACTGGCCGGCCAGTTCCCGCCCCCGGTGCCCGACGTGCGCCCGTGAACAGCGACCGGGCCGACCACCGCGCGCCCGCGAGCACCGACCGGGCCGACCAGCGCGCGCCCGTGCACACCGCCCGGGTCGACGTCTGCGCGGTGGTGCTCGCCGCGGGCGAGGGCACCCGGCTGCGGCCGCTGACCGAGCGGCTGCCGAAGGCGCTCTGCCCGGTGGGCAACGTGCCGCTGCTGAACCGGGCGCTGGACCGGCTGGCCGGGCTCGGCCTGGTCGGGCCGGCCCGGGTCGCGGTCAACGCCTGCTACCTCGGCGCGCAGGTCGTCGCCCACGTCGGGGAGCGCGCCCACCTGTCGGTCGAGCCGGGCTCGCCGCTGGGCACGGCGGGCGGAGTGGCGAACCTGCGGGACTGGATCGCCGGGCGGGGGGTGCTGGTCGGTAACGCCGACGCCTACCTCGCCGACCCCGCGCGTCCCCCCGGCCCGGACATCGCCGCGCTGCTGCGCGACTGGGACGGCGAATCCGTACGCCTGCTCGGCCAGCCGGCCGCCGACCCGGCGGCGCCCGGCACCTTCGACGGCCACGTGTTCACCGGCTTCTCGCTGTTGCCGTGGCGGCTGGTGCGGGACCTGCCGACCGGCTTCGGCGACCTGGTCCGGGCGATCTGGCGCCCGGCGGAGGCGGCCGGCGCGTTGACCGTCGTGCCCTACCCCGGCACGTTCTACGACACCGGCACGCCGGCCGACTACCTGGCGGCCAACCTGCACGCGGCCGGCGGCGGCAACCTGGTGGCGCCCACGGCCACGGTGACCGGCCGCTGCCGGGAGGCCGTGATCGGCGCGGGCGCGGTCGTCCAGGGCGACGTGGAGCGCGCCGTCGTCTGGCCGGGCGCCACCGTCCGCCCCGGCGAACGCCTGCGTGGCGCGATCCGCGCGGACGCCGACCTCACCGTCCCCGCCACACCTCCGTCCGGGGGCCCGGGGAGCACATAGCATGGGCGACGACGCCGACGAACGGAGAAATGTCCCGTGATCACCGCGATCGTGCTGATCGACTGCGCCACCGACTCCATTCCCGAGGTGGCCGAGGCCCTGGCCGCCCTGCCCGGCGTCAGCGAGGTCTACTCGGTGGCCGGCCACGTCGACCTGATCGCCATGGTCCGGGTTCGGGAGTTCGACCAGATCGCCCAGGTGATCGCCGGCAGCATCTCCAAGGTGCCGGGGGTGCTGAACACCGAGTCGCACATCGCCTTCCGGGCGTACTCCCAGCACGACCTGGAGGAGGGGTTCGCGATCGGGCTCGCGAACGCCGACTGACCACGGACGCCGGGCCCGGCGCGGACGACGCGACGGCCGGCCCACCCGGAGGTGGACCGGCCGTCGTGGTACGGCGACGTCAGCTCTGCGTCGGAGCCGGCGTCTCGGTGACGGTGCCGCCCGGAGCCGGCGACTCGGTCGTGCCGCCCGGAGCCGGGGTCCCGGTGGTGCCGCCCGGAGCCGGCGTGGTGCCGCCCGGGCCCGGCGTGCCGGTGCCGCTGGTCTGCGGAACCGGGATGCCCAGCTGCTCGGCGAGCTGGACCAGCGCGTCGTAGTGCGCCTGCAGCGTCGGCAGGGCGGTCTGGGCGAGCTGGACCACCGACTGCTCGGAGCCCTGCGAGATCTCCGTCTGGGTGGCCTGGATGGCCTGGACGTGACCGGTCAGCTCGCTGGTCACCCAGAGCCGGTCGAACTCCTCGCCGCTGGCGTTGTTCAGCTGGTCGATCACGGACTGCTGGTCCGCGGTCGGCTCGTTCGGCAACTGGACCCCGAGCTGGGACGCGGTCTGCTGCACCGTCTGGTCCAGCTGCGTGTGGTCCGTCTTGAGCCGGGCGCCCAGGTCCTTGACCCCCTGGTTCTGGCCCTTCTGCTGGGCCAGGTCACCCGCGGTGATCTCGAACAGGTTGACCTGGTGGATGGCCTGCAGGTACTGGGTGTCCTGCTGTGACGGCTGCACCGCGGCCTGCGCCGCCGCAGCCGGCGCGATTCCCACCAGCACCAGCGCGGCCAGCAGGCCGAGGCGTTTGATACCCAACATGCTTCCCCCCCTTGAGACGTTGGACCGCACGGATACCCGGCTGACCGGGGTTATTCCTGCGATCCCCCGCCCGGAGGGCGAGGGACGACACGGCTCACGTCGGGGTGTCGCGAGGTCAGCGACGGCTCTCGCCGCTGCCGATCTGCTCCCGTTCCGGTCGCGGCTCGACCGGCGGGTGGCCCGGCGAGACCGGCGCCTCGGCCGGCCTCTCGATCGGGTAGAAGAAGCCCCGGATGGCCGGGCCGAGGGCGCCGAGCCGGTTCATCTTCTTCGGCACGACCCAGCCGGCGTACTCCAGCCCACCGTGACCGTCGTGCGCGTCCACCGCCGCGAGCGGCTGGTGCACCTCCTCGAACCGGCCGTCGGGCAGTCGCCGGATGATGCCGGTCTCCACACCGTGGGCGAGCACCTCCCGGTCGTGCTGCTGGAGGCCGAGGCAGATCCGGTAGGTGACGTAGTACGCCAGCGGCGGGACCACCAGCAGGCCGATCCGGCCCGCCCAGGTCATCGCGTTCAGGCTGATCTGGAACTTGTCGGCGATGACGTCGTTGGCGCCGGAGAGGGTCAGCACGATGAAGAACGCGACCGCCATGGCGCCCACCGCGGTGCGGGCCGGCACGTCCCGGGGACGCTGGAGCAGGTTGTGGCTGCGGTAGTCCTTGAGGCGGCGGGCCTCCAGGAACGGGTAGAGCGTGGAGAGCCCCACCAGGATGCCCGGCAGCACGACCGTCGGCCAGAACAGCGGCGGGATCACGTACCCGTCGCCGATCGGGATGTTGATCTCCCATGCGGGCATCAGACGGGTCGAGCCGTCGAGGAACATGACGTACCAGTCGGGCTGGCTGGCGGCCGAGACCACCCACGCCTCGTACGGGCCGAACAGCCAGATCGGGTTGATCTGGAACAGGCCGCCCATCAGCGCGATCACGCCGAAGACGACCATGAAGAAGCCGCCCTGCTTGATCGCGTAGCGGGGGAACATCCGCTCGCCGACCACGTTGCCGTTGGTCCGGCCGGGGCCGGGCCACTGGGTGTGCTTCTGCTTGAAGACCAGCCCGAGGTGGACGCTGATCAGCGCGACCAGCAGACCCGGGATGAGCAGCACGTGGGCGATGTAGAACCGGCTGATGATGATGGTGCCCGGGAACTCCCCGTCGAAGATCGACGAGGTGACCCAGGAGCCGATCACCGGGATGGAGAGCATGATCGCCGAGGCGATCCGCAGACCGGTGCCGGAGAGGCCGTCGTCCGGCAGCGAGTAGCCGGTGAAGCCGGCCAGGAAGCCGACCCAGAACAGCAGCGAACCGATGATCCAGTTCGTCTCACGCGGCTTGCGGAACGCGCCGGTGAAGAACACCCGGAGCATGTGCACCACGATCGCGGCCATGAACAGCAGCGCCGACCAGTGGTGCATCTGCCGCATGATCAGGCCACCGCGGACGTCGAACGAGATGTCCAGGCTGGAGGCGTACGCGGCCGACATCGGCGTGCCCCGCAGCGGGGCGTAGCTGCCGTTGTAGACCACCTCGGTCATCCCCGGCTCGAAGAAGAAGGTCAGGAAGACCCCCGTCAGCAGCAGGACGATGAACGAGAAGAGCGCGATCTCGCCGAGCAGGAAGGACCAGTGGTCCGGGAAGACCTTGTTCAGCAGCCGGCGCAGCGGGGTGGCCACCTGGAAGCGGTCGTCCACACCCCGGGCGGCGTTGCCCGGCACAGCTGCCATGTCAAACTTGCGCCGTTTCACGGCCGCTCCCAGAAGTCGGGCCCGACGGTCTCGGTGTAGTCGGACTTGGCCACGAAGTAGCCCTCGGAGTCCACCTCGATCGGCAACTGCGGGAGCCGCCGGCTGGCCGGACCGAAGATGGGCCGGGCATTGTCGGTGATCAGGAACTGCGACTGGTGGCACGGGCAGAGCAGACGGTTCGTCTGCTGCTCGTACAGGCTCGCCGGGCAGCCGGCGTGCGTGCAGATCTTCGAGTAGGCGGCGTAGTTGCCCCACATGTAGTCGCCGTGCCCGACCCGCTCGTTGGCCCGGCGGGACTCCTCCGCGTCCGAGTCACGCAGGTGGATCAGCAGCGTCGGCGAGTCGGCGTGCCGGTTGCTCACGCCGTGGTCGATGCCGGGGAAGACCGTGATCTGGCCGCCCGAGCTGATGTCCGCCGGGCGCACCGGACGGCCGTCCTCGCGGACCAGCCGGACCTTCTTGCCGCCCTCCGCCGGGGCGAACCCGGTGGTGAACATCTGGTTGTCCTTGTGCGGGTGCGAGATCAGCCCGCCGACCAGCGGCGCCGCGGCGACCGCGCCGACCGGCGCGAGACCGGCCAGCAGCGAGATGCCGAGCAGCGGCCGGCGCTTCACGCCCAGCTCGTCGGCCATGTAGAGCATGGTCTGGCCGGTGATGATCCGCTCGTCCTCGCTGACGGCGCCCTCGTGCCGGTCCTGGATCGAGACCTCCTTGGGCAGCAGCTTCTTGCCCCAGGTCAGGATGCCGAAGCCGATGCCCAGCAGGGCCACGCCGAGGGTGACGCCGAGCAGGGGGGTGTACCACTTGTCGCCGCCGCGGCCGGGAGCGTACTCCCACGGCCACCAGATGTAGATCACCAGGAAGGCGGTCGCCGCCAGCCCGGTGAGCAGGAAGAACGACGCCACGGTGCGGGTCAGCCGGCGCTCGGCCTTGCTGCCCGGGGCGACCTGCGGCTCGTAGTGGACGATCTCGATGTCGTCCCGGCGCGCGCCCTCGCGGACGATGTCGAACTGGCTGAGCCCGGGGGTCCTCACGTCGAGCGGCTCCCGGCCCTGCTGGGCCTGGTGCTCGGTGTGCGTGGTCATGCCGTCACCTCGCTACGGGCGGTGCCGGACCCCGGCACCACAGCACTGAATCGGATGATCCGTCCGGTCACGACTTGCCCGCGATCCACAGGCTCGCGAAGACGAGCGCGACGATGCCGACCAGGAAGATCGCCAGGCCCTCGGTGGACGGCCCGTACCGACCGAGGTTGAAGCCACCCGGATCCTGGTCGTGCTTCAGCGTCTCCTGGATGTAGGCGATGATGTCCGCCTTCTGCTGCGGGGAGATCTGGTTGTCGCCGAAGACCGGCATGTTCTGCGGGCCGCTCAGCATCGCGGCGTAGATCTGCCGGTCGCTGGCCGGACGCAGGCTCGGCGCGTACTTGCCGGAGGAGAGGGCGCCGCCGCCACCGCCGAAGGCGTGGCACTGCGAGCAGTTGATCCGGAACAGCTCGCCGCCGGCGGCGATGTTTCCGTCCTCGTGCAGGTTGGTGCCGTCCGGAACGATCGGGCCGCCACCGAGCTCCTGGACGTACTGCGCGAGCTGGCGGACCTCCTCGTCGGTGAAGAGCTCCGGCTTGCGCTGCGCCTGGGCCTCCTGCCGGGCCATGGGCATCCGGCCGGTGCCGACCTGGAACTCCACCGAGGCCGCGCCGACGCCGATCAGGCTCGGCCCGCGCCCCTCGACACCCTGGGCGTTGCGACCGTGACAGGTCACACAGCTCACGTCGAACAGCGCCTTGCCCTCCGCGGCGGCGCCGGTGAGCGGGGTGTCCTGCGCCTGCACGCCGGGGGCGAAGACGGTGTAGGCGCCGCCGGCCAGCATCAGCGCGGCGAACAGCCGGACCGCGGCACCCAGCCGGCGGCGGCCCCTGCTGCGCGCCGCGGGCCGCTCGCGCAGCCGCGCGAGCAGACCGCGTCGGCGGTCGTTGTCAGAAGTCATGACCTGTGTCCTTAACCGGTTGGACCTTGTCTCAGGGGACGGAGCAGCGGCGCGGTTCGTGACGCGCCAAGATCACTGAAGCCAGTAGATCATGGCGTAGAGCCCGATCCACACGACGTCGACGAAGTGCCAGTAGTAGGACACGACGATCGCCGACGTGGCCTGCGCCGGCGTGAACCGGCCCATGGTCGTGCGGATCATGAAGATGACGAAGGCGATCAGACCGCCGGTCACGTGCAGACCGTGGAACCCGGTGGTCAGGTAGAACATCGACCCGTAACCGTCCGAGTTGATCTTGATGCCCTCGTGCACCAGCTCGCGGTACTCGTTGACCTGACCGAGCACGAAGATCAGGCCCATCACGAAGGTGACCGTGAACCAGCGCCGCAGGGCGTGGACGTCACCCTTCTCGGCGGCGAACACACCGAGCTGGCAGGTCACCGAGGACAACACCAGGATCACCGTGAAGGTGGTCGCGTAGGGGATGTTGAGGTGCTCGGTGTGCTCCGCCCACTGCTCCGGCGCCGCCGCGCGGATGGAGAAGTACATCGCGAACAGCGCCGCGAAGAACATGAGTTCGCTGGAGAGCCACACGATCGTCCCGACGCTGACCATGTTGGGTCGGGTCAGGGAGTGGATCCGGCTCTTGTCAATGGCTGGGGCCGCAGTCACGCGGTCATTATTGCCCTTGACCGGGGCCGCCGATCAGCGGGGGGCCAAACCCGTGGCCCCGGCAGCCCGATCGGGGTCGTCCGGTTCGCCTGACCTAGGCTGAAAAGCGTGCTGCACGTCGATCCGATCTCCACCGCAACCTCGGCCGCCGGGCCGACGGTGGCCGCGGCCACCCCGCCGCCGTTCACCGTCACCTCCGTGTTCACCGAGACCCGGCTGGACAGCTGGCTGGCCGTCGGCCTGGTGCTGGCCGCCGGAATCTACCTCTACGGGGTGCACCGGCTGCGGATCCGGGGCGACCGGTGGCCGGTGGCCCGGACGATCTTCTTCCTCGGCCCCGGCCTCGGCGGGATCGCGGCGGTCACCGTCAGCGGCCTGCACGCGTACGACACGGCGCTGCTGTCGGTGCACATGGTCCAGCACATGGTGCTCTCCATGATCTCGCCGATCTTCCTCGCGCTGGGCGCGCCGGTGACGCTGGCCCTACGCACCCTGCCGCAACGGCCGCGCAAGCGGCTCCTGGCGATCGTGCACAGCCGGATCGCGCGGATCTACAGCTTCCCGCTGGTGGCGTTCACCATCTTCGTGGTCAACCCGTTCGCGCTCTACTTCACCGACCTGTACCGCTACACGCTCGAACACGCGTGGGCGCACGAGGTCGTGCACGCGCACTTCATCATGACCGGCTGCGTGTTCTTCTGGCCGCTGCTCGGCCTCGACCCGCTGCCCGGCCGCTGGCCGTACCCGGCCCGGGCGCTGCTGATGCTGCTCTCCGTGCCGTTCCACACGGTGCTCGGGCTCACGATCATGCAGAGCAGCACGCTCTTCGGCGGCGACTGGTACCCGTCGCTCGGGTTGACCTGGTCGGACCCGTGGCAGGACCAGGTGGTCGCCGGCGGCATCCTCTGGGCCGGCGGCGAGTTCGTCAGCGTCACCATGCTGGCCGTGCTGGTCGTGCAGTGGATGCGCCACGCCGAGCGGGAGGCCCGCCGGCTCGACCGCGACCTGGACCGCCAGGAGGCCCGCCAGCGCGCCGCGGAGTCGGCCGCCTGAGCTGCGCCGACGGTACGCCCCGACGCCGCACCCGGCCGGACGTCGCGTACCTCACACCGACCGGTAGGATCAGCGGGCAGCTACGAGGTGGGAGCCAGTCCAGCCAATGAGTGAGCGCAGCGAACGATTCATCAAGCGCAGTGCGATGGTGCCTCATGACGGCACGGAGCGAAGCGGAGTGCCGGCATGAGCGATCGTCTTTGCACCGTCCTGCTCTACAGCGACGACCCGCAGGTCCGTGACCGGATGCGGCTCGCCGTCGGCACGCGCCCCGCGCCCGGTCTGCGGATCGAGTTCGTCGACGCCTCCACCTACGCGGAGTGCGTCCGGCTCGTCGACGACTACGAGATCGACCTGCTGCTACTCGACGGCGAGGCGACCCCGGGCGGCGGCATCGGCATCGCCCGGCAGATCAAGGACGACCGGGACGACGCTCCCCCGACCTGCGTGGTGATCGCCCGCGCCGCCGACCGATGGCTCGCGGCCTACGCCGAGGTCGACGCCACCCTGGTGCACCCGCTCGACCCGGTGACCACCGGCACCACGGTGGCCGAGCTGCTGCGGACGCACGCCCCCGCCTGACGTCCCCGCTCCGGCCCGGCACGGCGCCGGACCGTCCGGCGCCGGCTCCGTCCCACCCGCTTCGCACGCTCGGGAGGCCCGCCATGGGCGATCGGACCTGGCCGCACCTGCTCGCCGCGCTCCTGCGCGGCGAGGAGCTCTCCACCGCCGACACCGCCTGGGCGATGGGCGAGATCATGTCCGGCGCCGCCACCCCGGCGCAGATCGCGGGCTTCGCCGTCGCGCTGCGCGCCAAGGGCGAGACCTCGGCCGAGCTGGCCGGCCTGGTGGAGGCGATGCTCGGCCGGGCGGTCCCGGTCGAGCTGCCCGACGCGCTGCGCGACACCGCCCTCGACGTGGTCGGCACCGGCGGTGATCTCGCGCACACGGTCAACATCTCCACCATGGCCTCGCTGGTGGTGGCCGGCGCCGGCGTCCGCGTGGTCAAGCACGGCAACCGGGCGGCGTCCTCCTCCTGCGGCACGGCGGACGTGCTGGAGTTCCTCGGGGTGCCGCTCGACCTCGGGCCGGAGGGGGTGGCCCGGTGCGTCGCCGAGGCCGGCATCGGCTTCTGCTTCGCGGCCCGGTACCACCCCGGCATGCGCCACGCCGGCCCGGTACGCCGGGAGATGGGCGTGCCCACCTTCTTCAACTTCCTCGGCCCGCTGACCAACCCGGCCCGGCCACGGGCCGCCGCGGTCGGCTGCTTCGACCTGCGGATGGCCCCGGTGATGGCCGGCGTCTTCGCCGCGCGGGGCGACTCGGCGCTGGTGATGCGCGGCGAGGACGGTCTGGACGAGTTCACCACCGCCGCGCCGACCCGCGTCTGGGCGGTCCAGGGCGGCGTCGTCAGGGAGGCGCTGCTCGACGCGGCCGACCTCGGGGCACCGCGGGTCACCCTGGCCGACCTGCGGGGCGGCGACGCCGCCTACAACGCCGACGTGGTACGCCGGCTGCTGGCCGGCGAGACCGGCCCGGTGCGCGATGCCGTCCTCGTCAACGCGGCGGCGGCGCTGGCCACCCAGGGCCCGCTCGACGGCGACCTGACGGAGGCGCTGCGCGCCGGGATGGACCGGGCCGCCGAGTCCGTCGACTCCGGGGCCGCCGCGGCGGTCCTCGACCGCTGGATCGAGATCGCCCGCGCCGACTGACCGCGGGCCGCCGCCGTGCCGGCGGGTGGCGCGCGGAAGTTTGTCAGACCCCCGTGGGAAACTACAACTGAGTAGTTTTCCACTTCCATCCTGCGCTGTTCACCACAGCACGTCCGTCGTGCGCCGTGTGGCGCGGCACTCCCGTCGCGCGGCACGCCACGACGGGACCGGAGCGAGAGGAGACGCCCGTGTCGGAGCGCGAGCTCTACTGCGACACCTGCGAGGGCGTTCAGCCGTTCGAGGCGCCGCTGTGCGCCGACGGCCACGGCGCCGACTGCCCCGAGCTGGCCTGCACGGGCTGCGGCGAGGCCGTGCTCGTCGCCACGTTCACCTTCCGGGCCCCGCGTCTGGCGCGGCGGCGGCACCCGTCGCCCCACCGCCGCGCCGCCTGACCCAGCCAGCGCCGCCGCACCGCCTGGGCCGCCGCCCACCCTCACGGCAGTCCACGCCGCGCCGCCTGCCGGCGACGGGTCGCCGGCTTCGACGACGAGGTCTCCAGCGCCAGGTGACCGTCGAGGTGCAGGTGAACCACACGACGAGGCCCGCCTCCCCGAGGGAGGCGGGCCTTCGTGACGTGACCGGACCGTGGTCCCGCCGGCTCAGTGCTCGGCGGTGCGCCGGGTGCCGGAGTAGTACTCGAACAGCAGGCCGCAGGCCGCGAAGATGACCGCCACCGCGCCGACGCCCATCAGCCAGAACTGCCAGAACACCAGGCCGAAGCCGGTGATCGCGGCGGCCAGCGCCAGCCCGAACGGCCAGTAGCTGCCCGGGCTGAAGAAGCCGATCTCGCCCGCGCCGTCGGCGATCTCACCGTCCGGCCGGTCCTCCGGCCGCAGGTCGATCCGGCGCGAGACGAACCAGAAGAAGCCGCCGCACATCGCGCAGAGCAGGAAGCTCAGCAGCAGGGCGACCGTGCCGACCCACTCGACCTGGCCACCGGCGTCGGCGGCGGTCCAGCCACCGTAGAGGAAGGTGGCGAAGAGCAGGAACCCGGCGATGATCAGGAAGATGCGCCACTCGGTCTTCATGCCCGCTCCCTCAGCTTCCCGCGCCGGCCGGGGCAGCGCTGTCCGGGTTGAAGTTGGCCGTGTTGCGCCGCGTCTCGAACGGCTTCGTGGTCTGCGCGTACGGCTCCTCGCCGATGGCCGTGAGCGCGTCCTGCGTGGACTTGCCGTCGCGCTTGGCCGCCAGGAACTGGTCGTACTTCTCCGGCGAGACGACCCGCAGCTCGAAGTTCATGAAGGCGTGGTAGCTGCCGCACAGCTCGGCGCAGCGGCCGACGTAGGCGCCCTCGGTGTCGAGCTTGGAGACCTCGAACACGTTGCGGATCTTGCCCGGCATGACGTCCCGCTTGAACAGCAGCTCCGGCACCCAGAAGGAGTGGATGACGTCGCGGCTGGTCTCCTCGAACCGGATGGACCGGTCCGTCGGGAGGACCAGGATCGGGATGACCTCGCTGGTGCCGAGCACGGAGGCGACCGTGTTGGCGTCCTTGCCCTGGCCGTCGCGGTAGTTGAACTGCCAGTTCCACTTGAACGCGACCACCTCGACCGTGACGTCGGGGTTCTTGGTCGTCCGCACCACGTCGGTCTGCACGACCGCCGTGTAGTAGAAGAGCACGGAGACGATCAGGATCGGCGCGATGGTGTAGAGGAACTCCATCGGCATGTTGTAGCGGGTCTGCACCGGCAGCTCGTTGCCCCGCTTGCGGTAGCGCACGATGCACCAGAAGATCAGGCCCCACACGAAGACGCCGACCGCGAGCGCCGCGATGCACGAGGCGATCCACAGGTCGTACATCCGGTGCGACTCGGGCGAGATGCCGCCCTGCGGCCAGCCGAAGCCGCCGAACGCCGCGCCGACGTCGCAGCCCGTGAGCAGGACCAGCAGCGCCGCTCCGCCGAGACCGAGCCCGGCGAGCCGACCAGCACCACGTCCCCGGCGCCCACCGGCTCCTGGGGAAGCGCTGTGCCGTACGGCCGACGGCCGTACCTCCGAACTCCTTGCGACCACCTGGTCCTGCCTCCCTAGCGCGCCGCGGTGTCTGTTCTGTCTGCCGGCCTCCGCCGGGCGGAGCGACAGCACCGGCGGCAAAGGCGTCACCGACGGTCGCAGATTACTCGACCATGACGGGCTCGACCGTCTTGGGGTCACTCTCCGCCCCCATCGGGGGGATCTTGGGCGTACCGGCGCGATAGCGTTGGCTTCCGTGAGCGCTTCCCCGGTCTACCTGGACGCGGCCACGGCCGCGCCGCTGCATCCGGTCGCCCGGCAGGCGCTGCTGGCCGCCCTCGACGACGGCTGGGCCGACCCCGGCAGGCTCTACACCCAGGCCCGCCGCGCCCGCCAACTCCTCGACGCCGCCCGCGAGGCCACCGCACAGACGCTCGGCGTCCGCGCCGACGAGATCTCCTTCACCCCCAGCGGTACGACCGCCGCCCACGCCGCCGTGCTCGGCGGCCTGGCCGGCCGGCGGCGGGTGGGCCCGACCCTGGTGCACTCCGCGATCGAGCACTCGGCGGTGCTGCACGCCGCCGAGAAGCACGTCGCGACGGGCGGCGCGGCCACCTCGGTGCCGGTGGACCGGCTCGGCCGGCTCGACCTGGACGGCTGGTCGGCCGCGGTGCGGGCGCCGAAGGTGGCGCTGGCCGCGCTGATCGCCGCCAGCCACGAGGTCGGCACGCTCCAGCCCGTCGCCGAGGCCGCGCGGGAGTGCGCCGAGGCCGGGGTGCCGCTGTACGTGGACGCCGCCCAGGTGGTGGGCCGGGCGGCAGTGCCGGCGGGCTGGTCGGTGCTGACCGCCAGCGCGCACAAGTGGGGCGGCCCGCCCGGGGTGGGGCTGCTGGTGGTGCGCAAGGGCACGCGGTGGGAGTCGCCCTGGCCGGCCGACGACCGGGAGGCCGGGCGTACGCCGGGGACGCTCAACCTGCCGGCGGTGGTCGCGGCGGCGGCGAGCCTGCGCGCGGCGGCGGCCGACGCGGCGGCCGAGGCGGCCCGGCTGGCGCCGCTGGTGGACCGGATCCGCGCCCGGGTGGCCGCGGAGGTGCCCGACGTGGAGGTGGTGGGTGATCCCGACCACCGGCTCCCGCACCTCGTGACGTTCTCCTGCCTGTACGTCGACGGCGAGGCCCTGCTGCACGCGCTGGACCGGCGCGGGTTCGCCGTCTCCTCCGGCTCCTCGTGCACCTCCTCGACGCTGCACCCGTCGCACGTGCTGGAGGCGATGGGGGTGCTCTCGCACGGCAACGTGCGGGTCTCGCTGCACCGGGACACGACGGAGGCGGACGTCGAGCGGTTCCTCGCCGAGCTGCCCGGCATCGTGGCGGAGCTGCGCGCCGAGGCGGGGGTGGTGGGGCTGTGACCGCGCCGGCGGAGATCCTCGACTGCCGCGGTCAGCGCTGCCCGCTGCCCGTGATCGCCGTGGCCCGGCGGCTGCCCGAGCTGCCCGTCGGCACGGTGGTGCGGGTGCTGGCCGACGATCCGGCGGCGGCGGTGGACCTCCCCGCCTGGTGCCGGATGCGCGGCCAGGAGTTCCTCGGCACGGTCACCGGCCCCGACGGCCCCGCGTACGACGTCCGCCGCCGGCACTAGAGGGTGCGGAAGGGCACCCGTCGGACGCATACGGCGCAGGAGGGCGGCCATCTGAGCGCCGTCGCCGAGCGGGCCGCGCCGGGCCCGCGCCCGCTCGACGGGGTCGACCGGCGAGACCGGGGCGCGCAGGGCCGCGCGCAGCCGGGCCGCCAGGGTGCTCTTGCCCACCCCGGCAGCCCGACGAACGCGACGAGCAGCGAGGTCAGGGCAGCAGGTGCGGCCGGACGTCCTCGGCGGCGACGTCGCCGTACGACTCGGCCATCCGCTTGACGAACAGGTCGCGGCGGACCTCGTACTCCTGGGTGCCCACGGTCTCCAGCACCAGCGTGGCGAGCAGGGAGCCCACCTGGGCGGCCCGCTCCAGCCCGAGACCCCAGGAGAGCGCGGTGAAGAAGCCGGCCCGGAATCCGTCGCCGACCCCGGTCGGGTCGACCGCGCGGATCTCCCGCGCGATCGGCACGTGGATGGGGTCGAAGTCCCGCCCGGCGATCTCCACGCCGTGCTTGCCCAGCGTGGTGACCCGCACCTTCACCCGGTCGAGCAGCTGCGCGTCGCTCAGCCCGGCCTTGCTCTGCAGCAACGACTTCTCGTAGTCGTTGGTCATCAGGTACTCGGCGCCCTCGATCAGCGCGACGACGTCCTCGCCCTCCATCCGGGCGAGCTGCTGGGACGGGTCGGCGGCGAAGGGGTAGCCCCGGTCCCGGCACTCGGCGGAGTGCCGCAGCATCGCCGCCGGGTCGTTCGCGCCGACCAGGACCAGGTCCAGCCCGTCGAGCCGGCGGGCCACCGGCTCCAGCTCGATGTTGCGGGCCTCGCTCATCGCGCCGGCGTAGAACGAGGCGATCTGGCACATGTCGGTGTCCGTGGTGCAGACGAACCGGGCGGTGTGGGCCA
Organism: Micromonospora sp. URMC 106; assembly: GCF_051386395.1. Classification (NCBI taxonomy): domain Bacteria; kingdom Bacillati; phylum Actinomycetota; class Actinomycetes; order Micromonosporales; family Micromonosporaceae; genus Micromonospora; species Micromonospora sp. URMC 106. The sequence continues at coordinate 11,157 of NZ_JBPQTP010000042.1, read as the reverse complement.
CCTCGCTGACGTGCACCGAGTCGCAGTCGACCCCGTGCCGCTCCAGCCAGGAGCGGTAGTCGGCGAAGTCCGCACCGACCGCGCCGACCAGCACCGGCCGCAGGCCGAGCTGCCCCATGCCGAAGGCGATGTTCGCCGCCACGCCGCCGCGCCGCAGCACCAGGTCGTCCACCAGGAAGGAGAGCGACACCTTGTGCAGCTGGTCGGCGAGGAGCTGGTCGGCGAAGCGGCCGGGGAAGCTCATCAGGTGGTCGGTGGCGATCGAGCCGGTCACGGCGATCTTCATGGCAACCTCGGGGTCGGGAGCAGGGCGCCGGTCAGCCTACCGGCCCGGCCCCCTCAGGATCACCCGTCGGTCCGGCCCCGGCCATCTTCCCGGCTGCGCAACCGGGCCCGGACGCGACAGCGGGGCCGCCCGGAAGGGACGGCCCCGCTGTCGCGAGCGCAGGTCGGCTCAGCTGAACGAGTCACCGCAGGCGCAGGAGTTGCCCGCGTTGGGGTTGTCGATGGTGAAGCCCTGTGCGTCGATGCGGTCGGCGAAGTCGATGGTGGCGCCGGCCAGGTAGGGGGCGCTCATCCGGTCGACGACGACCTCGACACCGTCGAAGTCGGTGACGACGTCACCGTCGAGCGAGCGCTCGTCGAAGAAGAGCTGGTACCGCAGGCCGGAGCAGCCACCCGGCTGCACGGCGACCCGGAGCCGCAGGTCGTCGCGGCCCTCCTGCTCGATCAGGGCCTTGACCTTCTGCGCCGCGACGTCGGTGAGGACGACGGACGTGGGGGCCTTGGCCTCGGTCGAGTCGGTCTGCGCTGGCGTGGTCACGTGAAATCTCCCTGCGCGGTTGGGTCCGGACGCACTGGCCAACATCTCCCGTCGCCCAGTCATTCCCGGTGTGGTCCAGAACCGATGGTACGCCGCTGCGACCGGCACCACCCGGCCGCCGTGACGTGCGCGGTCGGGCCCGGCGCGCCGACGGGCCCGGCCGAGCGCGGGCGGGCGCCCCGGGCGGCGCGGCCACCCGCCGGTGAGCCCGCGCCGGATCACGCCCCCGGCGCCGTCCCGGTCAGCGGCTCCACTGCCGGGCCAGCCGGGCGCCGAGCGCCCGCAGCCCCTCGGCCGGGCGCTCCAGCGCGGCGCCCAGCCCGCCGCGCTCCTCGCCCCCGAAGTGCTCCACCAGGCTGTACGCGTCGGTGACCCCCGCCGCGCCCGCCTCCCGCCGGCCGGTGCTCACCTGACCGGCCAGCACCACGCAGGGCAGGCCACGGTCCCGGGCGGCGCCGGCGACCCCGGCGACGACCTTGCCGCGCAGCGACTGGTGGTCGAAGGAGCCCTCCCCGGTGATCACCAGGTCGACCTCGTCCAGCGCGGCGTCCAGCCCGATCGAGCGGGTGACCAGGCCGATGCCCGACTCGCAGTGCCCGCCGAGCGCCAGGACGGCCGCGCCGAGGCCGCCGGCCGCGCCGCCGCCGGGCAGGGCGCCCAGCCGGTCGGGGCAGCCGGGCAGGTCCCGCTCCAGCACGGCGGCGAAGCGCTCCAGCGCGGCGTCGAGCAGCAGCACGTCGGCCCGGTCGGCGCCCTTCTGCGGGCCGAACACGCTGCTCGCCCCGTGCAGGCCGAGCAGCGGGTTGTCCACGTCCGTGGCGGCCACCAGCCGGGCGTCGCGCAGCCGGGGCGCCCCGTCGAGCGCGACCGCGGCGCCCAGCGCCGCGCCGCCGTACGGCAGGGCCCGGCCCGCCTCGTCCAGCGGGGTCACCCCGAGCGCGGTGAGCATTCCCGCGCCGCCGTCGTTGGTGCCGGAGCCGCCCAGCCCGATCACCACCGTCCGGGCGCCGGCCTCCACCGCGGCGGCGACCAGCACCCCCAGGCCGTACGAGGTGGTCGCCTTCGGGTCGCGCTCGGCAGGGGCGAGCAGGTGCAGCCCGCACGCCTGGGCGCTCTCCAGCCAGGCGGTCGCCCCGTCGGCGGTGAGCAGGATCTCACCGGCCACGGGGCGGCCCAGCGGGTCGACGGTCGGCACCGGCACCCGCCGCCCGCCGAGCGCGTCGGCGAGCACGTCGAGGAAGCCGGGCCCACCGTCGGACAACGGCCGGACGAGCAGGTCGTCCGCCGGGGCCACCTCGCGCCAGCCGGCGGCCACGGCGTCGGCGACGTCAGGGGCCGACAGGGTGCCGGCGAACTTGTCCGGGCAGAGCAGCACGCGCATGCCGAGCAGTGTGGCAGCCCACACCGGCGGAGGCTGCGCGCCGGCCGCCCTGTGGGACCATGGGGTACGTGACTTCGACCTGGGTAGAACCCTCCAACACCGCGACGGCACTGCTGCTGCTCGGCCGGGGCAGCGACCCCGCCACCGAGCGTGGCGTCGAGTGTCCGGGTGACCTCCCGGCGCCGAGCGACCCCGACCTGGTGGCCCGGGCGGCGGCGGCCAAGGCGGAGCTGGGCAGCAAGGTCTTCGTGCTGGGGCATCACTACCAGCGCGACGAGGTGATCCAGTTCGCCGACGTGACCGGCGACTCGTTCAAGCTGGCCCGCGAGGCGGCGGCCCGGCCCGACGCGGAGTACATCGTCTTCTGCGGCGTGCACTTCATGGCCGAGAGCGCCGACATCCTCACCTCGGACGCGCAGAAGGTCATCCTGCCGGACCTGGCCGCCGGGTGCTCGATGGCCGACATGGCGGTGCTGTCGCAGGTCGAGACGGCCTGGGACGTGCTCACCGAACTGGGCGTCGCGGCCGACACCGTCCCGGTGACGTACATGAACTCCTCGGCGGACATCAAGGGCTTCGTCGGCCGCAACGGCGGCGTGGTCTGCACCTCGTCGAACGCGAAGCGGGCGCTGGACTGGGCGTACCAGCAGGGCTCGAAGGTGCTCTTCCTGCCCGACCAGCACCTGGGCCGCAACACGGCGGTGCTGGAGATGGGCTTCTCGCTGGACGACTGCGTGCTCTACGACCCGCACAAGCCGAACGGCGGGCTCACCCCGGAGCAGCTGCGCGACGCGAAGATGGTCCTCTGGCGGGGGCACTGCTCGGTGCACGGCCGGTTCACGCTCGACAGCGTCGACGACGTGCGGGAGCGGGTGCCCGGCGTGAACGTGCTGGTGCACCCGGAGTGCCGGCACGAGGTGGTCACCGCCGCCGACTTCGTCGGCTCGACGGAGTACATCATCAAGACCATCGAGGCGGCCCCGGCCGGCTCGGCGTGGGCGGTCGGCACCGAGCTGAACCTGGTCCGGCGGCTGGCGCTGGCCCACCCGGACAAGCAGATCATGTTCCTGGACAAGGCCGTCTGCTACTGCTCGACCATGAACCGGATCGACCTGCCCCACCTGGTGTGGGCGCTGGAGGAGCTGGTGGCCGGCCGAGTGGTCAACCAGATCACGGTCGACCCGGACACCGCGCACCACGCCCGGGTGGCGCTGGACCAGATGCTCGCCCTGCCCGGGGCCGACACCCCGCCGCCGACGGCGGGCTGATCACGCTCGGTAGCACCACTGGTACGGAAATGGGCCCGATCACCGATTAGTGCCCTCAGGGGCGATGTGACCGGTTCCATTTTCGTCACCGAGGGCTATGCTGCCGGGGCGACGACTCACGCGGGCCGTTTCGACATGGCCGCATTCCGGGTAGCGATGACATCGCGAGCCCACCATCAACACGGCAGCACCGACGCGCTGGAGGTTGCGTTGACCGACGACGTCCTGGTCGTACACGGAGGTACTCCGCTGGAAGGGCGGATCCGCGTGCGCGGCGCGAAGAACCTGGTTTCGAAGGCGATGGTCGCCGCGCTGCTGGGCGACAGCCCAAGCCGACTGTTCGACGTGCCGAAGATCCGCGACGTCGAGGTGGTCCGCGGCCTGCTCGGCCTGCACGGCGTCAAGGTCACCGACGGCGAGGAGGACGGCGAGCTCGTCTTCGACCCGGCGAACGTGGAGAGCGCGAGCACGGACCAGATCAACGTGCACGCGGGTTCCAGCCGGATCCCGATCCTGTTCTGCGGGCCGCTGCTGCACCGCCTCGGCCACGCCTTCATCCCCGACCTGGGTGGCTGCCACATCGGGCCGCGCCCGATCGACTTCCACCTCCAGGCGCTGCGGGAGTTCGGGGCGACGGTCGAGAAGACCCCGGAGGGGCTGCACCTGTCCGCGCCGAACGGGCTGCACGGCACGAAGTTCGCGCTGCCGTACCCGAGCGTCGGGGCGACCGAGCAGGTGCTGCTGACCGCGGTGATGGCCGAGGGCGTCACCGAGCTGCGCAACGCGGCCGTGGAGCCGGAGATCATCGACCTGATCTGCGTCCTGCAGAAGATGGGCGCGATCATCAAGGTGCACACCGACCGGGTGATCGAGATCCAGGGCGTGCCGAAGCTGCACGGCTACACCCACCGGCCGATCCCGGACCGGATCGAGGCGGCGAGCTGGGCGGCGGCGGCGCTGGCCACCCGGGGCCACGTCGAGGTCCTCGGCGCGCAGCAGGCCGACATGATGACGTTCCTGAACGTGTTCCGCTCGGTCGGCGGCGAGTACGAGGTCACCGACGCCCGGCCGCCGAAGCTGGGCGACCCCGGCCAGGAGGGCGGCATCCGGTTCTGGCACCCGGGCGGCGAGCTGAAGTCGGTGGCGCTGGAGACCGACGTGCACCCCGGCTTCATGACCGACTGGCAGCAGCCCCTGGTGGTGGCGCTCACCCAGGCCCGCGGGCTGTCCATCGTCCACGAGACGGTCTACGAACAGCGGCTGGGCTACACCGAGGCGCTGAACTCGATGGGCGCGAACATCCAGGTCTACCGGGACTGCCTGGGCGGCACCCCGTGCCGCTTCGGCCGGCGCAACTTCAAGCACTCCGCGGTGATCGCGGGGCCGAGCAAGCTGCACGCCGCCGACCTGGTCATCCCCGACCTGCGGGCGGGCTTCAGCCACCTGATCGCGGCGCTGGCCGCCGAGGGCACGTCCCGCGTCTACGGCGTCGACCTGATCAACCGGGGCTACGAGGACTTCGAGGCGAAGCTCGCCGACCTCGGCGCGCACGCCGAGCGTCCGTAACGTCGACCACTCCGACCGCGCCCGGTGCACCGCGATGTGCACCGGGCGCCGTCGTTTGGCTACCCTTTCCGCGTGCCGTCGCTGTTTCGCCGCAAGTCCACCGACCTCGTCGACGAGGCCGTCACCCCGGTGACCCCCGACGAGGAGTCCTCGACCGCCCAGCCCCGGGGTTACACCCCGAGCAAGAAGGAGCTGGGCAGGGTCACGCCGAAGCGGCCCAGCGCCGGTCGCCGGCCGGCCACGGCCACCAAGCCGATGACCAAGGAGGAGCAGCGGGAGCACCGGCGCAGGTTGCGCGCCGAGGCTTCGGCGGAGTTCCGGCGCGAGGGCGGCCCCCGCGACCGTGGCCCGGAGCGGCTGCTGGCCCGCAACGTGGTCGACTCCCGGCGTACGGTCGGCACCTGGTTCTTCGGCGGCGCGCTGATCGTGCTGATCGGCTCGAACGCGGCGATGCCGCCGATCGTCCGACTGGTTTCCAACATCCTCTGGGGCGCGCTCGCCCTGGGTGTGGTGGTCGACTCGTTCCTGATCTCGCGCAAGATCCGGAAGCTGGTCCGGGAACGCTTCCCGAACACCGGGCAGCGGATGGGCTCGCTCTACCTCTACGCCATCATGCGGTCGATCACCTTCCGCCGGATGCGCGCGCCAGAGCCCCGCGTCAACATCGGCGACCCGGTCTGAGCCTGCCGTGACGACGGCCCCTCCCGCGCGGCGGTGAGGGGCCGTCGTCGTCCGCGCCCGGCACCGAGGCGTCGTCGGCACCGGGCACCGAGGGTCGTCGTCAGCGCCCGCCTGCGCGGTGCAACGGCCGACACGTCGTCGGGCGCCCGCCGGAGGCCACGGTGCCCCCGGCGGCCGCGGAGGCGTCAGCCGGGTTCGGCACCACGAACCGTCCGCGCCGCGCTACGGCACCCCGAGCAGGCGGAGCAGGGCGGTGGTCCCGGCGGCCGCGAGCACCACCAGCACGAACGACACCCGCCGCCAGGCCAGCAGCACGCCGACCAGAACGCCCGCGGGCCGGGCCCAGCCGGCGAACTGGCCGGCCTCCGTCAGCGCGGCCGTGGCGCCCAACGCGGCCAGCAGAGCGGCCGCGCCGACCGGCAGCAGCCGCCCGGACCACTCCGGCAGGTCGAGCCGGTCGCGCAGCAGCACCCCGGCGACCCGGAAGCCGTACGTCCCCGCGGCCAGCGCCACGATCACGGCGATCAGCACGGTCCCTCCCCCGTTCGGCCCGCCGGCACGGATCCGTGCCGCGGCTGCGTCCCGTCCGCCGGCCACACCGGCCCCACCCCGTCCGGCGGCTCGGCGACGCTCCCCGGAAGCAGGCCCGGCGCGGTGACCGGCGCGGTGACCGGCGCCGGGCTGCCGCCCGTGCCGCCGGCCCGCCGGCTGCGGCGTACGGCCGCCACGGCCAGCACGGCCGGGCCGGCGAGGGCCAGCAGCACCGGCAGGCCGGCGGGCAGCAGGGGGGTGGCGAGCACCGCGAGCACCGCGCCGGCCAGCGCCATCCGGCGGGTGTCCCGGTCCCGCAGCGAGGGCAGCAGCATGGCGATCAGGCCGGCCGGGAACGCGGCGTCCAGGCCGAACGCGGCGGGGTCGCCCACCGCCCCGCCGGCGAGCACCCCGAGCACGGTGCCCAGGTTCCAGGTGAGGAAGAGCACCGTGCCGGCGAGCCAGAACGCGCGCCGGCGGGCGGCCCCGGCCGGACGGGCCAGCGCGAAGGCGGTCGCCTCGTCGGTCATCAGGTGACTGCCGAGCAGCCGGCGCCACGGCGGGCGGCCCATGCTGTCGGCCAGCGCCAGCCCGAACGGCAGGTGCCGGGCGTTGAGCAGCAGCCCGGCGAGGACCGCCGCGAGCGGGCTGCCGGCGGCCACCAGGCCGACCGCCATGAACTGCGCGCCGCCGGCGAAGACCAGCAGGGACATGGCGACGGTGGCCCAGGCGGGCAGGCCGGCGGCCACCGCCACCGCGCCGAACGACGCGCCGACTGCCACCATCGCGGCCCCGAGGGCGGCGACGTCACGGGTCGCAGCGGCATCGCCCGTTCGCTGTAACGTACGCATGGTCCATCATGATGAACAGGCCCCCCGCGTTCGTCAAACCGAACAGACGGAACAATGGAGCGAACAATGCCCGCCGAACCGGCTCCCCCGCTGGCCACGATCGCCGCCGCGCTGCGCCGCGAGCGCGAGCGCGTCGGCATCTCGCTCACCGAGCTGGCCCGCCGGGCCGGCATCGCGAAGTCCACCCTCTCCCAACTGGAGTCCGGGGTCGGCAACCCGAGCGTGGAGACGCTCTGGGCGCTCGGGGTGGCGCTCGGCGTGCCGTTCAGCCGACTGGTCGAGCCGCCCGCGGCCGTCGTCCGGGTCGTCCGGGCCGGCGACGGGCCCCGGATCCGCTCCGAGCACGCCGACTTCACCGGCACGCTGCTCGCCGCCGGCTCCGCCCACACCCGCCGGGACGTCTACCTGATCGAGCTGGAGCCGGGGACGGCCCGCACCGCCGAGGCACACACCCCGCGCAGCGTCGAGCACGTCGTGGTGGGCGCCGGGCGGCTGCGCGTCGGGCCGGAGGGCGACCCGGTGGACCTCGGCCCGGGCGACTACGCGACCTTCCCCGGCGACACGCCGCACCGCTACGAGGCACTGGCCCCCGGCACCTTCGCCGTCCTGGTGATGGAGCACCCCTGACGGCCGGCGCGACACCCCGACGGGCCCGCGCTCGGCTCGGTGGGAAGAGCCGGGCCCGGGTCAGGGGGTGGAGCCCGCTCAGCTCCCCCGGTAGAGACGGGCCACCACGTCCTCGATGTCCGGCTCGACGATGGAGACGTCCCGCAGCGTGCCCAGCGCGGCCAGGGCCGCCACCACCTCGGCCACGCCCGCCGACTCCAGCGCGAACGCCAGCCGGTGCCCGTCGGCCTCCACCCGGTGCAGCGGCGCGCCGGGCAGCACCGGCGGCTCGAGCAGCGGGGCCTCCAGGTCGGCGACGAGCAGGCGGCGCGAGCCGTACCGCGTGTGCAGCGCGGCGATCGACCCGTCGTGCACCACCCGGCCGTGGTCGACCACCACCAGTCGGCGGCAGAGCCGCTCGATGTCGGCCAGGTCGTGCGTGGTGAGCACCAGCGTGGTGTCCCCGGCCCGGCCCAGCTCGCCGAGGAAGCCGCGGACCGCCTGCTTGCTCACCACGTCCAGGCCGATCGTGGGCTCGTCGAGGAAGAGCACCTCCGGGCCGTGCAGCAGGGCGGCGGTCAGCTCGCCGCGCATCCGCTGCCCGAGGGAGAGCTGCCGGACGGGGGTGTCCAGGAAGGCGTCTAGGTCGAGCAGGCTGCGGCAGCGGCGCAGCCGGGCGGCGTGCGCGGCGGCGGGCACCCGGTAGACGTGCCGCAGCAGCGCGAACGACTCCCGCAGCGGCAGGTCCCACCACAGCTGCGAACGCTGACCGAAGACCACGCCGACGCGCAGGGCGAGCCGGGTGCGCTGGGCGACCGGGCGCAGGCCGCAGACGCGTACCTCGCCGGCGGAGGGCGTCAGCACGCCGGTGAGCATCTTGAGCGTCGTCGACTTGCCCGCGCCGTTGGGCCCGATGTAGCCGAGCATCTCGCCCCGGGACACCCGCAGGTCGATCCCGTCGACGGCGGTGACCCGCCGCTTCTCCCGGCGCAGCCGGCCGGCCCGCACCCGGACGGTGAACTCCTTGCGCAGCCCGTCGGCCACGATGACGTCGTCGCTCATGACCCCGTACTCCGGTAGTGGCGGACCCCGGTGCGCCAGGCCGCCGCCGCCCCGGCGGCCGCGACCAGCGCGACGGCCGGCGCCGCCCAGCCGACCCAGGCCGGCAGGCCGAGCGGGTCGGCCCGGCCGAGCAGCGCCAGCGCCGGGTGGTAGCTGACGAAGGCGAACCCCAGGCCGTACGCGAACAGGGCGCGGAACCAGCCGCCGAAGACGGTGATCGGGTACGAGGTGAAGTCCCGTCCGCCGTAGGTCACCGAGTTCGCCAGCTCGCCCGAGTCGACCCACCAGAACGACACGGTGGCGGTGGCGACGAAGACGGCCCCGAAGAAGACCACGCCGGCCAGCGGGGCGACGACCACCAGCGCCACCCGGGCGGGGGTCCACGCGATGCCGGCCGACTGCACCGCGACCACCAGCACGGCGAGCCCGAAGACCGCCCGGGACGCCTTGCGCAGTGGCAGGTCCATGAGCAGCAGCTGCGGCAACGCGCCGAGCGGGCGGACCAGCACGGCGTCGAACAGCCCCGTCCGCACGTAGCGGGGCAGCCGCTCGATGTTGCCCACCAGCAGGTCGGCGGTGGCGAACGCGCAGGTCGACAGGCCGACGATCACCAGCGTCTCGCGGAGCGTGAAGCCGCCCAGTTCCCGGGTGACCCGGAAGATGACCAGCACGGTGAGCACGTCGAAGACGGTGGACCCGACGTTGCCGACCACGTCGACCACGAACGAGGTCCGGTACGCCGCCTGCGACCGCGCCTGCGCGCCGAGCAGCGCCCGGTACGCGGCCAGCGCCCCGCCCGCGCGGCCCCGGGCAGGCGGCGCGACGGCGCCGTCAGCCACCCTGCACCACCAGCCGGCGTTCGGCGCGACCCTGCACCAGCCGGCAGGCGGCCAGGATCAGCACCGCCCAGGCGAGCTGGAGGCCCACCAGCCCGACCTGCGCGCCGGGCGGGTCGCGCTCAACGAGCACGTCGAGCGGAGTCTGGAGCAGGCTCGGGAAGGGGGTGCCCAGCCAGAGGGCGTGCTGGAGCCACTCCGGCAGGAAGCGCAGCGGGAAGTAGAGCCCGGCGAGCACGCCCGAGGCGAGGGTCCAGAGGATCATCGGGCCCCGGACGTCCTGCAACCAGTAGGCGGTCGCGTTGACCAGGAACCGGCAGCCGAAACAGAGCACCACGGCGACGACCGCGGAGAGCGCGAAGAGCGGCAGGGTGGTCCAGCGGCGGGGCAGGTACACCTCGAAGAAGATCGGTCCGACCAGCACCGGCGGGAGCAGCCGGACCAGCGCGGCGTGGCCGGCGCGACCCAGGTCGGTGGCGAGGTGGCTGGTCACCGGGTGCACCGGCCGGAGCAGGTCGCTGGCGACGTCGCCAGTGCGGATCCGGTCCGCCAGCTCCGTCCACCCCCAGAGCAGGACGACGGCGAGCAGGCCCTGGCCGACCCAGACGAAGGTGGCGAGCTGGCCCCGGTCGTAGCCGGCCACCGTGCCGGCGGCGCCGGCCGCGGCGAGCAGGACGTAGCAGCGCAGGAAGCCGAAGACGGTGTTGGTGACGACGCCCGCCACCGTCGCCTGCCGATACGTGGCGTAACGCCGGAAGCCCGATCCGGTTATAGCCCTAAATGTCCGGAACCATAGGATAACGTTTGAGGTGGTGGGCGGTGCCACAGTGGCGGTGAGCGAGCCCACGCCGCTACCCTCCTTCCGCAGCCACGCCGTGCCGGAGCGGGCGACTCTACCGGCATGTGGGGCGCCCAGCGCGACAATTTGCAACGAGGTGACATCGCCGTGAGCGAGCGGACGCGAGCCGGCCACCGGGGCGCCGCCGTGAACGGGCGGACGCGGGCCGGTCACCCGGGCGCGCCCGCTCCCCGAGGGCGCGCCGCGGCCGTCCCGCTCACCCGCCGTGGCGACAGGTCCTCCGGATGAGCCGCTACGCCGACCGGTGGCACGACGCCGCCGAGCCGTCCTGGATGGTCGAGCCGACCACCGAGTGGCAGCCCCAGTTCCCGGGCCAGCGCTACCCGGGCGACATCGGCATCCAGCACGCCCCGCCGCCCGCGCCCCGGGGACGGGCGGCCGTCGTCGGCCGCGCCGAGGTGCCGCCGCTCGCGCCGACCCGGCCCGACGGGACCTACCTCGGCCGGTCCTGGGACGACGAACCCGACGGCTGGCACGGCCGGCCGGCCGGCCCCGACGGCCGGCGGCGGGACGACGAGCCGTACCGCCGCCCGCACGCGGAGCCGATCTGGCCGGACGACCGGCAGTCGCCGCACCGGCAGGAGCCGCCGCACCGCAACGTCCGGGACGGCTTCGACGGGCCCGGCCGGTCCGGCGCGGGTCGGCCGGGCGAAACCCCCCGGCCGCGCGACCACGCCGGCCACGACCTGTCTC